>JAQUUF010000071.1 GCA_028693975.1 Acidaminococcaceae bacterium | reverse complement strand
TTACTTTCTTTGAATTCAACTATATGATTATGCAAGCCTATGATTTCCTGACCTTGAAAAAAAAATATAACTGCGTAATGGAATTGGGCGGCGACGACCAATGGTCTAATATGCTGGCCGGCGTAGAGTTAATCCGTCGCAAAGAACAAAAACCTGCTTTTTGTATGACTTCCAAGCTCCTCACCACCAGTACCGGTGAAAAAATGGGCAAAACCGTAGGCGGTGCTCTCTGGCTAGACCCTGCTAAGACTTCTCCCTACGACTTCTATCAATACTGGCGCAATGTAGATGACGCCGATGTAGAGAACTGCTTATCTCTGCTCACCTTCCTCCCTATGGACGAAGTTCATCGCTTAGGTGCTCTCCGCGATTCCGCCATTAACGAAGCTAAGATTGTCTTGGCTTACGAAGTAACTAAGTTAATTCACGGTGAAGCCGAAGCTCAAAAAGCCAAAGAAGCGGCAGAAGCTCTCTTTAGTGGTGGTGGCAATATGGACGATGTTCCAACTATTGACATTGCCCCAGCTGATTTGGGCGGCAAACTATTAGACGTACTCTGCGACAAGAAGTTATTTGCCAGCAAGAGCGAAGGCAGACGACTCATTCAGCAAGGCGGCCTGACCGTTAATGAAGAGAAAATCAGCGACATCGACACCCTGCTAACATCCGCTACCTTCCAAGAAGGCACAGCCCTCTTGCGCAAAGGCAAGAAAAAATATTACAAATTAGTTCTACAATAACATACGCATAACAAAAATCCGGGTAACAGCTAACTGCTACTCGGATTTTTTTATGGCTTAACTGAGCCTCAAATACTCTTTCAAGTTATATCTGCCCGAGCCGTCTTGCGCCTTAACTATGACGGCTCGCCACTTGGCTACAGATGCTACATTAGGTTCTTGTACCTTAGCATGTATATCAGTGGATTCTCCCACAAACTCCTGCAAAAAGGCAGTATAACTTCCGTCATTATTATCAGTCAGGCTGTCTATCTGCGCGAAACGCACGCCCTCACCAGAAGCTTTGATGAGCAGGAACTCATCCCCGACCAGAGGAAATTCAAGCGATGATTGGACAACTATATGCTTGCCAAAATATTTGTAAGCAGCATTATCCACTTCTTGTTTAGCAACGGCCCAATAAGCTGCATCATAATCTCTCAACATTTGACTCCTGTTTATTTTGACGTGCATTACCCCAAATTTAATTAGCTCGCTATTACTCACCGCATTATAAGTGAATGGTCGTGTGAAGGTCTCTGCGAAGTTGCTAAAGAAAACATCCAAAGCATCTCTTGCAGCAATATCCATCTGGCCTCTATCTGCGGCCAATCCCGTGGTAGCAACACTGCAAACTAACAACGCAAGCACCAACATATTTCTCAACAGTTTCATTTACTTCACCACCCCTTCTTATATCAGTTGCTATAAATAGTAAGCAAAATACTACGAGGATACTCGTCAAATACCAGATATTCTCCATGCCCTATTCCATATGCTCCATTGCTAGTATATGGTTCAGTAGGTACGCTAGGCCTGCGTTCCAGCTTATAGGACTTATAATAGGAATCTAGACTTGTACGGCAATTAAAGCCAGTTCTATCAAAACGAGCCGTACCATTTTCCTTAATAGTGATGCTCACTACGCTATCATTAGATAAAGCAAGCCGCATCCCACGCCTGCTATATAACAAATCCCAATCATCTTTGCTTGTTCCGACTTGGTCTGGTGCCCCTATTGTGGCAATGACCTGTGCCTTACTCATGCCCAAATAAACCCCATCCACCGATTCAAAATATCCTGCTGACTTTTTGTGCAAAGTCTGCCCGCCATAGTACAAACTATCATGCTCATTGCCTAATACATGCCAACCTAACTGCAAATCTCTAGAACCGTTATTTTCTGCGATGATAAAGGTACCGCCAGCATCCGAGCCGCCACCTACAAGGTTCATTAGCTTAACAACCTGACAGTCATTAATATAGTTATCGTTAATACTCAGCACCAACTTATTACCAGTATTGTACCAATCGCCCCGCAGTGAATTCATTACTTGGGGAAGCTGAGACGTATCATCATTTTGTGGCATTGAAGCTGCAGCACCACGCCCGGGGAAGCTAATATTTACCACCAACAAAACATTAACCAACATTAACACAGCAAGCATTAATCTTTTCATTACAATGCCCCCTTACCATTTTTACCTTCATTGCGACGCCGACTCTTATATAGAATACTCATCTCACAGCTCTTGTCTGCCAGTCTCCTCTTGTACATATAAGTATATCACCCGTCCCATTTAGGTCTATACTTTATTTTAAATCTCCTACATACAAAGTTTTGCCTAATGGCACTAACAATTTAAAGATAGTCCTCAAATTGGGCGTAGTATTTCCTTTTTCCATTCTGGCAATAATAGGTTGCCTAACTCCACTCATCTCTTCCAGTTTTTTCTGGCTTATACCTTTAGTTTGTCGGGCATTAATAATCTCTCCAATCAAAGCCACACGCAAATTACTTTCTGCTATCTCTTCTGGCGAAAAAGTCTCTTTTTCAAATTCTTCCCAAGTACCGCCTATCGCTTTATTCTTCCTCATAATATCCACCTCCTGCTCGTAAATCCGCCAGCTCTCGCTTCGCCCTTTCTATTTCTCTAGCGGGTGTCTTTTGTGTCTTTTTCAAAAAATGATGCAACAAAATAAAACTATTATCAATCCAAGCCACAAAAAGAATTCTATCTCTCAATGGTCGCAGTTCCCAAATATCTCCTTCCAAATGCTTCACATACGGTTCTCCAATAAATGTCCCGTATTCGCTGAGAGCTTTTACATAATCGCGAATTTTATTTAATTTTATTCTACTATCCTTATCCGTTCTTGCCCTTAACCCTTCCAAGTACTCTTTTACTGGCATGTCTCCATTTTTATCTTGATAAAACAATACTTTGTGCACTCTCAGACCTCTCTCGTAGTTATTATAACTTAAAAGTTATTGCCCCGTCAATCACTTTTAAGTTATTGCATTAGCCAACAAAAAAGACCTCACCAATATTGGTGAGATCCCCAGAATTAATGTATTCTTTTAACCCATTGCCTAATTCTATCAGTTAACGTATATATTAGCAACCAACTTTTGTGCCACAGCCCGCAGGCCTAGCTCATCCTCTTGTCACCCACACCAACGGTGCTAGAATAGCAAGCAAGAGAAAGTTATAAAATAAAAACTGTCGTAAATAGGTACCGTTTTGCCCCAGATTATTCTCCGCATAGAGCTTATAAGATATCACACTAGCCATAGACGCAATCAACGTCCCTAGACCTCCCACATTGACCCCCAGCAAAAGCTCCCGACCACTATCAGTAAAGCCCGCCAGCAACATCGTTGCCGGCACATTACTGACCAGCTGGCTCACCAAGATACCGCTGACATATACTCCCCAGGACGCACTAAGCATAGCCTCTTTGAGCAAACTCACGCAACTAAAGCTAGAAATATTACCAATAAAAATGAAAAATCCGACAAAAGTCAGCAACAAAGTATAATCCACATAGCGAAACAACCGACGGGAAACGCAAAATACCGCAACAATAGTTATACCCAAAGCCACCAAATAAGACACGCAACGGAACACCGCCAGAATATTCAGTCCCAAGAGCAGCGTGAAGATTGCGCTCTCCCGTGTAATTCTCCAAGGCAGCTGTTCCAGCTCCAGCTGAATCTCCTTACTACTGACAGTCAGCGCTAAGACCAAGAGTATAAGCAGCGAAAATACCGTCAAAGGCAACATCGTGCGGAAAAACTCCCCCGCCGAAAACGCATAATGAGCATAGATAAACAAATTCTGCGGATTGCCCATGGGAGTGAAAGCGCTGCCCAAATTAGCCGCCAACGTCTGCCAAATCACTAGCTGCGCCATATCCAGCTTCAGCTTCCGGCCAATGACCAGCGTCAACGGCACAAAAGTCAACAAGGCCACATCATTGGTAATCAACATCGACGCCAAGAAAGTCAATCCAATGATAAAAATATACAAACTTCTTACAGAATTTGTACACCGTAAAACACCAAGAGCCAAACAATCCAGCAGCTTATTCTGCTTAAACCCAGTTATGACTAGCATTAGGCTAAACAAGATAGCCAAAACATTAAAATCTATATATTCCAGTCTAGGCACATGGAAGCAGGAAGTCACCAACGCTAGTAGCAGTGCTACAACCATGACACCATCTCTTTTAACTATTTTGCGGGCCTCTGCGGCTACTCTTTTAACAAACATCGACAACTTACCCCACCTTTGGTCTGTACTGCCAATAAACACAGCTCCCTTCTCGCCATATCTACGTATACCATTATAAAATCTTATCACAAGACCATACCTGATTCAACATACAATTCACACCACCGACCACCAAGACAGCAAAAAGCCAGACCCGAAGGCCTGGCTTACATACTTACAATCCTAGCAGTTTCTTCTTCTTGTAGTCATATTACTTCCTGCGTAGTTTTGGTCCTAATTCCGGAACCAACGATGGCACCTGCACCGCCAAATGACAGAGCCCCCACAATTAAGTAAGTGCTTAGAAATAATAATTTACATTTTTTTGAACAACTCTGAATGTGATCCAGTGCGTGCCAAGGTCAATACCAATGCCTGTCCGTTGATCTTATAGATTAATAACCAGTCTGGCTTTATATGGCACTCCCTGAAATCAAAATACTCCCCCTTGAGATCATGATCTCTATATTCTTTCCCCAGTTGCTCACCCATTGCTAATTTTAATACCACTTTTTCCAATAGATTCAAATCCTTATTTTGAGATTGAAGACGTTTTACATCTCTTTTGAATCTACTAGTTGGCCGTATAATTAGCATAGCTAGTAGCACTCCTTATTTTAATATATCGGTAAACATCTTATGCACATCAGTATAGCCCTGAACATTAGGATCTGCCGCCAGCCTTCTAGCTTCGTCCAGCGCCTCCTTGGTCTCTGCAGTAGGAATATCAACCCCTATCTCAAAGGGTATTTTCCCCTGCCTTAGCATCTGTCGCAAAAACACATTCACTGCTGTGCTAATATTTAATCCCATTTCACTGAGCATTATTTCCGACCTTTTTTTCACTTCCGTATCAAGTCGAATGCTAAAATTAGTTGTAGCCATATTACTCACCGCCTCAATGCAATTGTAACTTAAATAATGTACATTGTCAATCATATTTACAGGATATGTAGCCAAAAACAACCGCCCTCTTTGGTTTAAATTACTATCCTTTAGTCTGTAATGGAACGAATAACTATAAACAGGACAGCAAAAAAGCCAAGCCCGAAGGCCTGGCTTCTACAGAATCTCCTGCACCCTTCCTACTATTCCGCTCGCCAAGCGAACTTTGATGCCACGAGGATGAACAGGTGAATTAGTAAGGATGTCTTTCACAACCCCCTCCGTCAGCTTGCCCGTCCTCTGGTCTTCTTTCTTAACCACTAGGACAGCAGTGCCGGGAGGTACGTTCTTGCGAATTGTATTTGATTGCATGGTTATTTCCTTTCAAATTGAAATTTAACCGAAAAGTGATTGTTTACAGCAGTTGAAAATAGTGTCGTGGAGCTGCCGTCCCATAGAGGGGCGCGATGAAACACTATTGGTCTAGGACTGCAAGGACGAAGAACAATAGAGGTTGAATCTGTGTGATAGCTGTCAGCAAAACGAGTCGGTGCGACGAAGTTGAGCTGGTAACAGCGAACCACTAGGTGTCTGCGAAGCAGACAGAAGGGGATTGGACAGAAGGACTGTCCCTGCGTTCTGCTGCCAATTATACTCATCCCTATTCGGTCTGCCTATCATTCCTGCACTAACTCCCTATACACCTTGAGCTCTCTAGCAGAGTAGCAACAGAAATATATCTGAATAGCCGCTGTCTCATGCTCTAGCAGCCACTCCTCCACCGTAGATAGCGCTACTCGAGCCGCACCCGCTAGCGGATAACCATAGACGCCACAAGAAATACAAGGGAACGCTATACTTGCACACTCTTTGGTCCAAGCCAAATCCAGAGACTTCCTATAACACGACGCCAACAGCTCCGCGTCCTCAACCTTGCCGCTGTAGATAGGCCCCACCGTATGAATGATGCATTTAGCCGTCTTAAACTTATACGCACCAGTCATCTTAGCTTCTCCAGTACGGCAACCGTCAAGCGTCCGACACTCAGCCAAAAGCTCTAGCCCAGCCGCCCTATGAATAGCTCCGTCCGCACCGCCGCCGCCCAAGAGACTGCTATTGGCAGCATTCACCACCGCATCAGCAACTATATCCAACACGCCACCCTCCACGATATGTATGTAATTATAGGGATTGTTTGGTAATGTCATGGTTGTGGCTCCCTTTCGATTAGCTTTTACAGGTTAATTTTA
>JAQUUF010000070.1 GCA_028693975.1 Acidaminococcaceae bacterium | reverse complement strand
GTATCAAAGGACGTAAAGATGCTATTCCCTTTGGTCCATACTTATGCTTAGGAGCCTATATATCGTTGCTTTTTGGCCCCTATTTGGTATTATATTATTGGAAATTATTTATATAATTTATTATGTATGGTATAATCAACGTAGAAAAATGGTATAATAATACAAGAAAATTTATGGAGATTTGGGGTCGGGTGCTTTGGTTAACCTAAAAAAGATTCTCTACAATATGCTGTACCCTAGACCAGAAAAAGTTTTGGGTTTGGATTTGGGCGCCGATAGGGTGAAGATTGTACAAGTTAATTTGAAAAATTTGCAGAATCCTGAAGTTACGGATTATGCTTTGACAGATTTGCCGGCGGAGCTGCGTGGCCCGGATACTTTGTCCGATGTTGAGGGGTGGAGTACCTTTCTGAGCGAAATAATTAATAAACACGGATTTAGTGCGACTAATTGTGTGCTTGCTATTGGCGGTCGCAATGCCTTCATCCGTGAGATTGCTATGCCTCCCATGTCCAGAGAGGAAATGCAACAAGCTATTACTTGGGACTCTACGCAGTATGTGCCTTATGAGGCCGATAGTTATTATGTTGATTTTGATATTTTTAGTGATTTGAATAAAGATGGACAACAGCCGGTTATCTTAGCTGCTACCCCCAAGGTAGTGGTGGATAGCCTTTTGAGCATTACTGATAAGATGGAATTAAACGTGCTCAGAATGGATGTTGAGGTTCTCTCTATTTATCGACCTATGCAGGATTTGTATAAGGACTTTGTGCTGGTTGATATGGGACAGCAGTATGCGTTGATGACCATCTTCCAAAAAGGTGCACCTGTGGCACAAAGAAGTATTCCTTGGGGTGCGGTTAACTTTGCGAAGATTATTGCTGAGAAAATGAATATCAGTATTTCTAGTGCTTTGGAAACAATGGAAAAAGAAGCTCTGCTGACTAGTGAGGCGGCGGAGGAGCAAGCAGTAAGAGACGCTTTGCGCGCCGAAGTTGATGCTTTTGCCAAAGAAGTAAGGCGTACTAGTGATTACTATATCTTGAATAAAAAAGATGCTTCTTTTACCAATTTGGTTTTGGTAGGCAGAGGCTCTAAGCTAGCCGGAATTGCGGGCTATATGGATGATTTGCTAGATGTTAAGGTGGCTATATTCAATATTTTGGATAAGGTTAAATTTGACTCTAGATTCGAAAAGAAAAAAGTTGCTGAAAATGCACCTTCTTTGGTAGCGGCGATTGGCGCTGCGCTGGCTGGAGGTGAGAGTAATGATTAATATTAACCTTTTGCCTGCCGATAGGAAAAAGAAAGGCGTACAGCTAAGTAAGCTTTATTTGCTGTGCATGTATGCCATGCTGGGTTTAACTCTTTTGGTGTGGGCTTATAGCCTCATCAGCTTCAAATATGACCAATATAAACTGGCAAAGGTGCAAGATGCTCTGGCCGGTATGTCGGTATGGGAGGAGCGCTACAATCTTAATCAGACACAGAATGCACTGCTCAATAGAAGAAAGAATATTATTACTAGTCTGAGCAAGAACAGAGTGTCGTGGAGTGATACCCTTGCTACTTTGGGTAATATAACTCCTTATGGTTGTTGGATTAGCAGCATTAATCAAGATAACAATAACACAGGTTCCTTTACGGTTAGCGGCAAAGCGCTGAAGATGGAGCAGGTGTTAGCTTTTGTCCATAGTTTGCAGCAGGACCCTAATATTACTTCTGTTTCTTTGGGTGAAACCAAAATGATTCGCTTAACCAATGCAGCAGCACACGACGCAGTAGAGTTCAATGTGTTCTACAACAGAACAGGAGGTGTGGTAGCCAATGCCAAATAAAATTGACTTCAACCCTTCTGAGAATGTTAAGTATCTTTTGTATTTCCTAGCAACCTTAGCTATTTGCATAGCGGTATTTATTATGGCTGTTTTTCCACTTGGTAATGACAAAACTAGAATTAATGCTCAGATGCAACAGGCTAATACCAAATTAGCGGCTTTGCAAACATTTGCCGCGCAAAACCATGATTATGATGCCTTCCTAAAGATTCAAAATGCTAAGATAGCAGATGCACAGAAGAAGTTGCCGGATAAAATTATCTTATTGGAGTTAATCAGTGAGTTGCAGAAGCTTTCTCTGGCTCATGATGTGCAGATTACGAGCATTAAGCCTAATAAACTAGACCATGTTAAGGATTATTATGCTTTGAGTGTGGATATCAATATGAATGGTGATTATTTTCATATGATTAATTTCTTGCAGCAATTAGAGAATAATACTCGGTTCACGGTGTTGCAGGGAGCTAAGCTTGGTAGCAGAAATGATGCCAATCCAAGACTGAATATGACAGTTTCTTGCGTGGTGTATTCACTTAATGGTACTGACCTAGCGGTAGGCAAAGTAAACAATCAAAAGCCCGCTGTTAATAAAACGCAAAATAAGACTCCAGCAAAATAAGCTGAAGAAAATAATAAAGACCGGCACATAGGTGTCGGTCTTCGTTTATGATGAAATTATTCTTTGGAAGTTTTTTTAGTAGTAGCTTTTTTCTTGGTAGCAACTTTTTTGGTAGTAGATTTCTTAGCAGCAGCCTTCTTGGTAGCAGCTTCTTTCTTAGCGGCAGCCTTCTTAGGAGCAGCTTCTTTCTTGGGAGCAGCCTTCTTGGTAGCAGCTTCTTTCTTAGCGGCAGCCTTCTTAGGATCAGCTTCTTTCTTAGCAGCAGCCTTCTTGGGAGCAGTCTTCTTGGCAGCAACCTTTTTTACAGTCGTTTTCTTAGGAGCAACTTTCTTTGCTTCAGCTTTCTTAGCTTCTTGTTCGTTTGCGGTCGAAACGTCTTCAGCCATAATATCACAAGCCTCCTTAAAAAAATATAATAGAACACATATGTGCTCTGACTTAGGCACATTATATCACGTTAATTAAGTTGTGACACGCTTTTTTAGTTTTTTTGTGTAACATTAAGAAAAATGTTTTTGAGTCTCAAAAAAATAAAATTATTAAATGCAGGAAATATATTGACGATACTATCTAAGTGGTATATAATTACTAACGTCGTGAGTTATTCCTCGATAGCTCAATGGTAGAGCACTCGGCTGTTAACCGAGTTGTTGTAGGTTCGAGTCCTACTCGGGGAGCCAAAAATTCAAGCCGGACTTTATTGTCCGGCTTTTTTATGCTAGAATAAGGAAATTAGAATGTGCGAGGTGTAAGTAGAATGAAGTGTGTACTCAATATAGATAAATCTAAATGCCTTAATTGCGGCATTTGTGCAGAGATTTGCCCTAGCTGTATTATCGAGATGCAGGAAGATGGACCTGTTTGTGTGTGGGAGAGAGGGTGCATGGCTTGTGGTCATTGCGTAGCAATTTGCCCCACAGGAGCTTTGGATAATAATCAATGCCCCCGCGAGGAACAAATACCAGTCACAGTACCTACCCTAGACAGTACGACGGCTTATGAATTCCTGCGCTCCAGGCGTAGCGTACGTTGCTTCCGTGATGAATTAGTGCCGGAGGAGAAAATTAGCGAAATATTGTCGGTAGCGCAATATGCACCGACAGCGGCTAATTCTCAAGGACTTTACTATATTGTCATTTCCGATAGTGCAGTAATCCATAAGATAGCCGATATTACAGCTGCCTGGATGGAGGAAGAAATTATTAAAGGCAGCTCTAGCAGCCGATATTTTAATAATGTTCTGCATACTTATCGCGAGCGCAAGATTGATATAATCGCTCGCAATGCGCACCAAATGGTTTTTGCCCTGGCGCGTCGCCTCAATGTCACGGGGATAAGCAATTGGGAGCAAGCCAGCGCCTATGCTGAGCTTTATGCGCCTACCGTGGGAGTGGGGACAACCATTGCCGGTTTTATTCAAACCTGTGGGCAGGAAGGCTATCAACCCATGCGTGAATTGCTGGCTGTGCCAACCAAACAAAAAATAGTTGGAGCCATGATGTTAGGCTATCCCAAATATAAGTATCGCAATTTGGTTACACGACAACATTTGAAAGTTGAGTTTAGATAATATGGAACTTACATTTACTCATTATGTTAGTCTTATAGTTGTATTGGCTCTGTCCTTTGTACCTGGTTGGTATTTGGGGCGCAAGGTCAAGTCCGCCGATGACTACAGTCTAGGAGGGCGTGCAGCCGGTATACCTTTGGTTACCGGTGCTATTTTGGGTACTATTATAGGTGGAGCAGCTACGCTGGGGACAGCACAGCTTGCTTTTAGCTTTGGCCTCTGTGCTTGGTGGTTTACTCTAGGCAGTGGCATAGCCTTGCTTATTATGGCACTTTTTTATGCACGTAAGCTGCGCTCTAGCAGCGTGACAACCATTAGTGAGTATTTGGTCACAGCCTTTGGACCAGCGGCAGGACCGGTGACGAGTATTGCAGCTACCTTAGGTATATTTTTTAGTATCGTAGCCAGTGGGCTGACTGCGGTACATTTGTTTAGTGCTATTTTTCATTTACCTAATTATCTGACCTGTGTTTTGATTTTAGCTATTGTCTTGGCCTATGTTCTGGTAGGTGGCATTGGCGGCTCCGGTGGAGCTGGTATTTTTAAAACAGTTCTTTTGTTTGTCACTTTGTTTGCAGGTGGTTTCGCAGCGCTTAGTATGTCTTCGGGCGTGACGCAGCTTTTTGCCAGCTTCCCCTCCTCTTATGGTGATATTTTTGGTCAGGGCGTTGGTAACGGCTTATATAGTCTAGGAGCCATGATTGTCGGTGTCATTTCGACTCAGAGCTATGTGCAAGCTTTGCTGTCGGCCAAAAGCGAAAAAGTGGCTGCTCAGGCTTGCGGCTTGGCGGCACTTATTTGTATCCCGGTAGGGTTGCCCAGTATTGCGATTGGCATGTTTATGAAATTGCATCATCCGGAGATTGCTCCAATTCAAGCTTTGCCCCTATTTCTTATCAATTATTTACCGGCGTGGCTCGGCGGTGCCGCCCTCACGGGCTTGATTCTGTCAGCTATGGGCTCTATCGGAGGTTTGGCCTTGGGTTGTGGTACTATGATTGCTAGGGATATTTTTGGTAATGTATTGCATATCCAAGATTCTAAAAAGCTACTATGGATTAACAGAATGTCCGTGGTGGCTATTACCGTGCTGTCTTTACTGTTTGTACTAGCCAATTTGAATTCCTATGTTCTTAATTGGAACTATATGTCTATGGCACTGCGGGGAGCAGGCGTCTTCATACCATTGACTTGTGCTATTGCTCTGCCGGGCAGGGTACACCCTTCTTGGGGGCGAGCTTCTATTATGGCGGGGGTACTAGTGGCTATTGGTTGGACAGTCTTTTATCATGAGGCAGCCAATTCTTTGTTACTTGGTCTAATGGCTAGTTGTTGCTTTATCTTGCCCGGTTTTTGGTTCGGCCGTAGTGAAAGGCTATCTAGTGAGGAATGAACTTGCAGTAATGTTGTTTTTGTGAGAAAATATAAGTGTTAAGAGCAGCTATCATGCTTAAATAAGATAAAGAGAATGGAGTGATCGTCATGATTAGTGGGAAAACCGTTATTAGTGAAGATGTATTTGCCGAATTAGTCAAGACCGCAATGAGTAAAGTGGATAAGGTAGCAGTTAGTGCTGCTGATAACAGCTCTTTGGCTGCTATCGCCAAAAAAGTTGCTGAGAGAGTAGCTCCCCAAGTAAACGTCAAGAAAACAGATGCAATAACCGGTGAAGGTGAAGATGCAACTGTGGGTCATGTTTCTTTTGAAGTGAAGATTACTGTGTTCTATGGTGCCAATATTCCTGAAACAACTGCTAAATTAAGAGAAGTAATCGTTGATGAAGTTACTTCTGTGACTGGCTTCCAAGTTGACAAAGTAGACATTATTGTCGAGAAATTATTGCGTCCGGAGCTTGTAGTAGTAAAAGAAGAGTAAGATTAGAGTCCAAGAGAGATGGGTTTTTGCGACCTGTCTCTTTTTTTGTACCCTTAATGTGGTAAAATAGTTAAGTGAAATATAAAAGGCGAGGAGATGTACGCCCATGAGTAAAATTTATTGCCTGCCTTTGGGGGCTACGCAACGGGATAGCTTTGTGGACGCTGCCCGGCAATATGAATATGGACAAGCTTTGCTAGTGGTTCCTAGCCGCTTTATTATGGATAAGGTGCGTCAACAAGGCAATGTCCGCTCGGTAATAATTGATTATTTACCTAACGCTATTTTGCGCTGTAATCACAGTGCGGCTAATTATACGCGCATTTCCCGTCTAACCCAAGAGCTAGTGGTACAGGATTTGGTACAAAGACTTAAGAGTGAAGACCGACTCCGGCATTTTGCCGCTATTGCTAATAAAGAAGGCTTTATCCAGAGCTTGGCTAGCTTTATGGGAGAATTGGCACGGGCCAATGTATCCGTGGAGGAGTTCCATCGAGCAATTTTGGCCTGGGATAGGGCTGGTGTGCTAG
>JAQUUF010000069.1 GCA_028693975.1 Acidaminococcaceae bacterium | reverse complement strand
TCAATGGTAGTGGAATGGATATGTGGCAGCGTAGGGACGAGGTGCTAAACCTGCTACAGACAACCGCTCAAGCGATGGTAGAGCAGCAACAGGTGCAGGTTATAATATTAGGCTGTCTCTCTTTCCTAGGATTGGCTCGGCCTTTAGCTCAACTATTAGGCGTACCAGTGATTGACCCGGCCATAGCGGCTGTGTCGTTAGCCGAGAGCTTGGTGCGTCAAGGCTTGTACACTAGTAAGAAGGCTTATCCCTTGCCACTGGACAAAGTGCGCACTTGGGAAGGCGGCAGCATTGAATAAAAAATAAGTGGATGTGGCTAAGCGAGGCGCAATACCTTGTGGGGCTACATCCGCTTTTTTTACGATAAGACTAACCATTTAGCATATATTTTGGTACAATTAAGGCAAGATGGTTTTGGCGAAAGAAGGATGGACATGTTAAGTGAACTTAGGGGAAAGTTAATCGTATCCTGTCAGGCTCTGCCAGATGAGCCGCTCTGCAGTGCTTTTATTATGGGAAGAATGGCCCAAGCTGCCAAGGAGGGCGGTGCTGTTGCTATCAGAGCTCAAGGGGTGGAAGACATCAATGAGATTATTAAGGTAACAGGCTTGCCGGTTATTGGACTTATTAAACGCAATTATACCGATTCAGATATTTATATTACGCCTACAGCGCAAGAAGTGGAGGAACTTTTAACCACTAATTGCCAGATGATTGCTCTCGATATGACTGCTCGTACTAGGCCCGGGAAGGAATCTGTTGCAGACCTAGTGCAGCAAATCCACGCAGCTCAGCGCTTGGTTCTGGCCGATATTTCTACGGCAGCAGAAGGTCTTGCTGCATCTGACATAGGTGTAGATGCTATTTCTACGACTATGAGCGGATATACGCCTTATTCCAGACAGCTGACAGGTCCTGACGTGGAGCTAGTGCGCGAACTAGTAGGGCTAGTAGCAATTCCTGTATTTGCTGAAGGCCGTATCAATACACCTGAGGATTTGCAGATAGTAATGGCGGCTGGAGCCTACGGTGCTATAGTCGGGTCTGCTATCACCAGACCACAGTTAATAACTGCTAAATTTGCTCATGCTTTGACCTAAGGGGAGGAACATAGTCATGACAGGTATTTTGATTTTAGGTGGATTTTTTGTTTTTGCAGGTCTTATGATAGCCAAAAAATTACCGACGATACTAGCACTACCGCTACTAGCTGCTTGGATAGCTTTGGCTGCGCAAATGCCGCTGACAGTGTATCTTAATAACATACTAGTGGGTGGTGCTATGAAGTTGGGCACAGCTATGTCCGTAGTGATTTTTGGCGCGATGTTTGCTAGAGTTATCGTCCAAACAGGTATCTCTACGACGATTATAAAAAAAGCAGCTGAGCTAGCGGGTGACAAGCCGCGTTCCATTGCTTTGCTTTTATCGCTAGCAACAATTTTTGTTTTCTTAGGTATGAGCGGTCTAGGAGCTGTTATCATGGTTGGTTCTATTGTCCTGCCGATAATGATGAGTGCCGGTATTACTCCGGCTGTTGCTTCTACCATATTTCTTTTATCTATTCAAACAGGCCTTTTGGCCAATGCAGCTAATTATGGCACCTATATTGGTATTTTTGGTGGCGAGGTTACTACGAATTTCTATTTGCCGGCTTTTATAATTTCTTTTGCTTTTACTCTTTTGTGTATTTTTATTAACGTGAGGCAACAAGTTGCAGATGAAGGGACGTCCTTATTTGCTATCTTGGGCATCTTAGTTCGTGGTGTTATACGTTTGCCTGTGAGTATTTGCACTGCTCTATATACGCAAGGCAAAAAAGCTCTCCAACCTAGAGCGACTAGCTTGGTACAACGCAAGCATACTATTTCTGCGGCAGCATTGCTGGCACCACTGCTTCCTCTGGTGACAGTCTATCTGTGCAAAATAGCTTTTGACTTCGGTGCGGCGGCTCAAGGACATATTGACCCGGTGGCAGCAGCTGTGATGGGCTTTTTTGTGGCTTCTTTCTATGCTATTGGTTTGACTAAGCCTAGTCAAATGGTTAATGTTTTTGCCGGCTCTTTAGTTGAAGGAATTAAGGATGTGGCTGGAGTTATCTTCCTCTTCATGGGCATAGGTATGCTTTTGGCAGTAGTAATGAATCCTGCTGTAGCACAAGTCCTAAATCCGCTTTTGGTACAGATTATTCCTACTAACCACTGGGCTTTGTTGGCTTTTTTTGCGGTATTGGCACCTACGGCTTTGTATCGCGGGCCTCTAAATATGTTTGGCATGGGGGCGGGAATTGCTGTTTTGCTCCATTCTTTGGGAATAATGCCGCCTGCTGTTATTGTGGGAACTTTCTTGGCGGTGGGCTATATCCAGGGAGCTTCAGACCCCACGAACTCACATAATAGTTGGATTGGTGGTTTTACCAAAGTTGATACCACAGAACTGCTATACAGGACACTTCCCTATAGTTGGAGTATGTGCTTAGTAATGTTGCTCTATGTAGCTTTGAGCCAATGGTGAGAGGTGTATGATGAGAAAAGTCAGGGTGGGAATTGATGTAGGTGGAACTTTTACGGATGCCGTTGCTATTGATGACGCTACCTACGAAATAATTGCCAGAGAAAAAATACCAACAACTCATGCTGCTGCAGAGGGTGTAGCAGAGGGTATTATTAAAATATTACAGGCCATCATGCATAAAAATAATATTGTACCCGAAGAAGTAATCTTTATTGCCCATGGTACAACCCAGGCGACTAATGCACTGCTAGAGGGTGATGTGGCTAAGGTGGGAGTATTGGCGTTGGGCAGTGGTATAGAAGCTGGCCGCGCGCGTACAGACAGCAATGTAGGAAATATTCCCTTGGCTCAGGGTAAAGCCTTGATGACAGTGCATGCTTTTGTAGAAACAGATTGTGCTGAGGCGGATACGGAGAGGATTAGTAGCAATATTAAAGCTTTGCAGGAGCAAGGAGCTCAAGTTATTGTAGCTACAGAGCCTTTTAGTGTAGATGACCCTACGAACGAAAACTTCGTCATGGAACAAGCTCGCAAAATGGGCATTTATGCTACGGGGGGACATGAGGTTTCGCAGTTATATGGACTTAAGGTGAGAACAAGAACGGCGGTTATTAATGGCAGCTTGATACCTAAGATGATGGAAACAGCCAATATGACAGAAGCTTGCGTTCGGCGCTCGGGTATAGCATCGCAACTGATGATTATGCGTTGTGACGGAGGAGTCATGACTGTTAGCGAAGTACGGAGGCGTCCTATCTTAACGATGCTCTCTGGTCTAGCGGCAGGGGTGGCAGGGGCTTTGATGTATGAGAGATTATCCGATGGTATTTTCTTGGAATCAGGCGGTACTTCAACTGATATTTCAGCGGTGAAGAATGGTCGTGTTATGGTGCGTTATGCCCAAGTCGGCGGACATAAAACTTACCTCAATTCCCTTGATGTGAGAACTTTGGGTGTGGCCGGAGGCAGTATGGTACGAGTTGAGGGGGGCACAATAACGGATGTGGGGCCTCGTAGTGCCCATATTGCAGGACTGGAATATGAATGTTTTTCGGCCCCTTTGTCAGAACCCAAACTGGTTTTAACAGCTCCTTGTAGGGGTGATGCAGTAGTTTTTGCAGCAGTAGAGGATAAGAATGGCAGACGAGTAGCTTTGACCTTAGCAGGAGCGGCAAACCTCTTGGGACAGATGCCGCAAGGAGATTATGCAGCTGGTAATTTGGCGGCGACGCAAGTGGCGTGGCAAGCCTTGGGAGCGTCTATCGGGTTAAGTGCTGTAGAGGCGGCACGACAGGTTATGGCCTTGGCTGTGAGTAAAATAAAAGCTGTTGTTATGAGCTTGACGCAGGATTATCAGTTGCCCTTGGATAGCTTGCTATTAGCTAGCGGCGGAGGCAGCGCTGGTGTAGTGGTTCCGTACTTGGGTGAGGCTATGGGCTGTTCCTGGAAGCTAGTAGAGAATGCGCCGATAATTTCCACTATTGGAGTGGCTTTGGCCATGGTACGTGAAGTGGTGGAGCGTACTGTGGTTAATCCTACTGATGAAGATATTCGCTCCATTAGAAGAGCTGCTCTGGAAGCTGTCCTACACTCTGGAGCTAACGAAGCAACGGTAGAGATTACAATTGAGATTGATAAACAAGCCAATATTTTGCGAGCGGTAGCTTTGGGGACTACGGAACTACGTCCCAAGAATAATTTGGGTAAAGTTTATGACGCAGCTGAACTGGCTGCATTGGCCGCTCAATCCATGCATTTGCCAATTGAGGTAGTGCATGAGATTGCTTCTACGGACAAATGGCATATTTTTGAAGGACGGCAGGAGAGTAAGAGTTGGCTAATATTCAAAAAAGCAACATTTCAACTTAGGGTATTAGATAGAGAGGGAATCATTCGCTTGCGCAAAAAAGCCCAAAGTGTTTTGGCCACGACCAAAAAAGAACTCCAAGAAGATTTGCATGAGTTAGTTACTACTACTACAGAATATGGTACTATTGGTGGAGAATTGCCTCTTTTGTATGTTTATTATGGAGAAAAGCAAGTCGATTTATCAGGCTTAGTCAGCTTGGAGCAAATAGATGCGCTACTGCAATTAGAATTAGAAGAGGTAGCGGAGACTGAAAAAATAATTGTTATTGCTGCGAAAGAAGGATGAGCATGAAGTCAGATACGCTTATATATGCTACTAGAGAGTTGCCTATTATTGCTACTGTAGATTGTTGCGTGGTAGGTGGTGGCACAGCTGGCAGTGCGGCCGCCATTACCTCAGGACGTGGTGGTCTAAGCACTTTGGTAGTAGAACGGGGCATTGCCCTAGGCGGTATGCAGACTTTGGGTCTGGTAGTGCCTTTTATGCCAACCTTTGCTAGGGGCAGCGATACACCTTTGGTGGCAGAAATTAAAGCTAGACTGTGTGCCCATGGAATAGAACACTCAGATGGTCAAACGGGCAATTGTTGGTTTAATCCTGAGGTTATGGCAGCAATTTATGATGAATTAACCATAGAGGCAGGGGTGCAGGTATTGTATCAGGCTACTTTGGTTGATGTAGTCCAAACAGGTGCTATGGTGCAAGCCGTTATCTTGCAGACAGTCCAAGGCCTGGTGGCAGTAAAGGCCAGACAATTTGTAGATGCTACTGGTGATGCTTTACTGGCGCGCTTAGCTGGGGTACCGGTAGAATCGGGCTATGAGCAAACAGGTTATAATCAGCCCATGAGCTTCCGCTTTGAAATGGGCGGCATTGATTTTGATAGACTAGAAGACTATATTAAAAGTACGGGTGATACTTGGTGCAAGACTAAGCCACCTTATTTTGAAATAGCCGAGGCCAGGCATAGAACTATCCAATATAAGTTGGAAGAATTTTTCCTGCGAGGTGTCGCCGCAGGAGAATTACAGGAAGAGGATGCAGAATATTTTCAAGCCTTTACCATTGTGGGCAAGCCTGGCTGTATGTCTATGAATTGTCCGGAACTGCCTGTGCGTTTTAGGGCGACAGAGGCTCTGTCCTATAGTGAAGGCGTGCGTTATGGCAGAGCGATGATTAGACGTCTTAGTAGTTATTTAATTAAACATTTACCGGGATTTGAGGCGGCTTATTTGAGCAGGGAGGCTGCTATGTTAGGCGCTAGAGAATCTTTTCGTATTCGAGGGAAGTATTATTTAACAGAAGCTGATTATTATGCAAGACGGTTATTTGCTGATGCTGTTGTTCGTACTGCTTATTATATTGATGCTCATGGTGCCAAAGTAGGAGAATATCTCCAGCCAGGTGAATTTTATGAGATTCCCTATCGCTCTTTAGTGAGTAAGGAGGTGGCTAATCTGGCGGTGGCAGGGCGTTGCGTTTCGGCCAGCTTTATTATGGAGGCTTCTTTGCGAATTCAGCCTACCTGTATGAGTATGGGCGAGGCCGTGGGACGAGCGGCTGTCTGGGCTCAAAGTAAGAAAATACTTTTTAATCAAGTGCAGTGGGACCAAATACCACCAGATGAGCGTAGCTATGTTAGCGCAGTGAATATATTCAACAAGGAGTAAAAGCGAATGTCTTATTACGCATGTTTTGATATTGGTGGCACGGCAATTAAATATGGCTTGGCAGATGGACGGGGACAGTTCTTGACCACAGGGGAGGTCCCTACAGAAGTACAGACCAAAGGCGTAGACCAAATAGTTGCTAAGTTGCAAGGCGTTATTAATGAATATCGTCAGCGTCGTGAAGTGGTGGGAGTCGCCGTAGCCACCGCTGGTATGGTAGAACCAGTGAGTGGAACTATTGCCTGTGCCGGTAATAATTTTCCGGGTTATACAGGTTTTCCGTTGGGCGGGGCAATTACTCAAGCTACAGGATTGGCCTGCTCTGTAGCCAATGATGTTAACGCTTTTGGCTTGGGGGAATACTGGCTCGGCTCTGGACGAGGCTCTGTGGGATTGGTGTGTCTGACCTTTGGTACCGGGATTGGCGGTTGTA
>JAQUUF010000068.1 GCA_028693975.1 Acidaminococcaceae bacterium | reverse complement strand
CTTCGAGTGGGTACAGAATTTGTATAGATACTTCTGGACAGAAGAAGAAGTAATCGACAAACAAGTAGCGTTGATGAAGAAAGCCTTCAAAGAAGTATATGATGCGTCTAAAGAGTACAAGGTTGATATGCGTGTAGGCGCTTACATATCTGCTATTGGTCGTATCAATGAGGCTATGAAGATTCGTGGCATGTACGATCCTAAATAATTTCTTGTTGTAATTAAGGCACGAACCTTATGGTTCGTGCCTTTTTAAGTGCTATTATTCTTATCCGCGCAAGGGAAAACGGAGAAGAAACGGTCTATTTTATTGTTGTTTTTGAACATATATGGTAAAATATGTTGAAGTTTTTATAAAAAGAATGACTAAAACTAGTGGGTGTCATGCCAAGGAGGCATGTACATTTGCTTTTTTTGGTTAAGAGCAAAAGGGGAGTGGTTGGAGTGAGTAGAGCTTTAATCATTGGTTGTGGTGGTGTAGCACAGGTAGCAATTCATAAATGTTGTCAGAATAGTAGTGTTTTTACAGATATTTGTATTGCTTCTAGGACAAAAGCCAAATGTGATAAGGTGGCGGAAGAGTTACGCAGTAAAACGGCAACTAATATATCCACGGCACATTTAGATGCGAACAATGAAGCGGAGGTTGTAGCCTTAATTAAGAGCTTTAAGCCGGAAATTGTTATGCATTTAGGAATGCCTTATCACAATTTGGTAATAATGGAGGCTTGTGTTAAGTGCAAAGTGCACTATTTGGATACAGCAGCCTATGAGCCGGAAAATACTGATGACCCGCAGTGGCGGGAAGTTTATGAAAAACGTTGCCATGATAAAGGCTTTGTTGCTTATTTTGACTATGCCGCACAATGGGGCTATCAAGAAAAATTTGCCCAAGCGGGAGTAACTGCTCTTTTGGGTTGTGGTTTTGACCCTGGTATTACACAAGCTTACGTTGCCTATGCTAAGAAGCATGAACTGGATACAATAGAATATCTGGATATTTTAGACTGCAACGGTGGAGATCATGGTTACCCCTTTGCTACCAATTTTAATCCGGAGATTAATCTGCGGGAAGTTTCTGCTCCGGGTAGTTACTGGGAAAATGGTACGTTCCATACTATTCCACCACTTAGCGTACACAAAAAATATAATTTCGACGGCGTTGGCGAAAAAGATATGTATATGCTTCACCACGAGGAAGTCGAATCTATAGTGAAGTATGTTCCAGAACTCAAGAGGGTTCGCTTTTTTATGACTTTTGGGCAAAGCTATATTACGCATATGAATTGTTTGAAGGATGTGGGACTGCTCTCAACTACGCCTATAGATTATGAAGGGCATAAAATTGTGCCGATTCAGTTTCTTAAGGCCCTTTTGCCTGACCCGGCTAGCCTAGGAGCTAGGACTAAGGGGAAAACTAATATTGGTTGTATTTTCCGTGGGACTAAAGACGGCAAACCAAAAAATTATTATATTTACAATGTTTGTGACCATGAGGAGAGCTTTAAGGAAGTAGGTTCTCAGGCTATTTCTTATACTACGGGTGTTCCGGCCATGTGTGGAGCAATGATGTTGCTCCAAGGGACTTGGCAAAAACCGGGGGCCTATACTCTGGAAGAATTTGACCCAGATCCATTTTTGGCAGCAGTGTCCGAGTTTGGCTTGCCCTACAAAACTACGACTAAGCCTGTTTTGGTGGATTAGAATGAATTGGAACATGATTAACAAACTACCGACGCCTTCTTATCTTTTGCTTGAAGAGCAATTGGTTGCTAATGGGGAAGTTCTCCAAACCTTACAGCGGCAGACGGGCTGCAAGGTTCTTTTGGCGCAGAAAGCTTTTTCGGCCTACGATTTGTATCCTCTTTTGGAACCATATCTGGCAGGGACAGAAGCAAGCGGACTATATGAGGCCCGGTTGGGTCATGAAGAAATGCCGAGCAAAGAATGCCATGTTTTTTGTGGTGCGTATAAAGAAGAAGAATTTGATGAACTTTTAACTTATGCGGATCATATTGTCTTTAACACCCCCTACCAGCTCAAACTGTTTGGCCCTAGAGCTAAGGCTGCAGGTAAAGAGATAGGCTTGAGAATCAATCCGGAATGTTCTACCCAAAGTCATGGTATTTATGACCCGTGCAGTGCTGGTAGCAGACTAGGAACAACCATAGAGCAATGGTATCAAGAAATGACACCCGAGGCGATAGCGCTTTTAGACGGAGTGCATTTTCATACTCTTTGTGAGCAAGGGGCAGAAGATTTTGCTACTACTTTGCAAGCTGTGGAAGCTAAATTTGGACAATATTTATCCCATCTAAAATGGCTAAATTGTGGCGGAGGGCATTACATTACCCATAAGGATTATAATTTGGGTTTGCTTGCTAAGCTCTTAATAGCTTGGCGTGATAGATATGGTTTGCAAATGTACTTGGAGCCGGGGGAGGCAGTGGTTTTAAATGCCGGCTATTTATTGACGACAGTTTTGGATTTAACCATCAACGGTGATTACAAGATAGGTATCTTAGATTGCTCGGGAGCCTGCCATATGCCTGATGTTATCGAAATGCCCTATACGCCGCCGCTAGTGAACGCCAAACGGCCTGGGGAAGCACTATATACTTACCGTTTGGGCAGCCAGACATGCTTGGCTGGCGATGTAATTGGTGAATATAGTTTTGACCATGAGCTTAAACGCGGGGAGCGGCTGGCTTTTGCAGATATGGCGCTTTATACGATGTGCAAGAATAATACTTTTAATGGTATGCCCCTTCCTAGCATCTATGTATTAAGGCTTGATGGCAGTGTTAGTTTAATCAAGAAATTTAGCTATGATGACTTTAAATATAGGTTGGGCACTAAGCTTAAGGTAAGATAGGCTTTGCGAAGACAAGGCAGGAAATATGTGAAGAGCTGTGGCAGAATAAGTAAGTAGGACTTGTTCTGCCACAGTTCTTTTTGCTTGATGGGACAAAATGAGGCCATATAGGATTTGTGGGTTGTAATTTGGCTCACAAGCGGATATAATGTATACTAATTAATTGCCGAGAGTACACTATTTATGACAGAGGGGCTTAATTATGTTTTTTGATAATAATACATTTAAACATGGCGTGCGCATAGAAGGTCACAAAGATTTAACCAGTGGGAGACCTATAGAGGTTTGCCCACCGCCAGAGAATATTGTACTGCCTTTGTCCATGCATATTGGTGCACCGGCCAAGCCGGTTGTAGCAGTGGGAGATAAGGTCAAAATGGGCCAGTTGGTGGCTCAAGCCCAGGGTTTTGTCAGTAGCAATATTCACTCTAGTGTTAGTGGTGTGGTGCAGGCTATGGAACGACGCTTTTTGCCTAGTGGGGCGCTGTCAGAGTGTTTGGTTATTGCGAATGATGGGTTAGATACTCTTGATGAGACTATTGAACCGCGGAGTACCGGATTAGTACTAGCGCCTAAAGAGATGCGTAGTTTGTTGCAGTCTAAGGGTATTGTAGGCATGGGCGGAGCAACTTTTCCAACCCATGTGAAATATACTCCTCCGTCAGACAAACCGCAGGTAATTGATACGGTTATTATCAATGGGATTGAGTGCGAGCCATATATTACGGCAGACCATCGAGTGCTTGTGGAATATGCACCAGAAGTTATTCGCGGACTAAAATATTTTATGAAAGCGGTTTTGGCTACAAGAGGTGTTATTGCGATTGAAAGTAATAAACCTGACGCTATAGCTCTTCTGCAAAAACTAACAGAACAAGAAGAAAATATTACGGTAGTTAGTTGTCCGGAAAAGTATCCTCAGGGCTCGGAGAAACAATTGGTTTATGCGGTAACAGGACGTGTTATAGCTAATCGTGCTTTGCCGGCTAGTGTAGGTGTTGTCATTGATAATGTGGCAACGGCGGTATGGGCGGCTAGAGCCATTAAGGACGATATGCCTTGTATTGAGCGAGTAGTGACGCTTAGCGGTGATGGAGTGCAGCGACCGGGCAATTATCTAGTTCGTTTGGGTACTTCCTATGAGCATGTGGTGAAAACCTGTGGCGGGGGTATCAAAGAACCATTGGTCAAGATATTGTCTGGAGGTCCGATGATGGGGTTTGCTATCAGCAACCTTGATTATCCGGTACTCAAAGGCAGCGGAGGGGTTTTACTTTTTGCCGCAGGAGCACCTATTACTACGCAGGGTAGAGAACGACAATGCGTTCGCTGCGGTCATTGCTTGGATGTCTGTCCGATGTTTCTGGAGCCAACGGTAATTGCTCAGGCGGTAAAGGCCAGAAACTGGTCTGCGGCTTTGCAGGCTAATGTGGCTTCTTGTATAGAATGTGGCTCCTGCGCCTATGTTTGTCCTGCGTATATTCCCTTGGTACAGCATATCCGTATGGCTAAGCAATTTATTGCCAGCGATGGCCGTGGCGGCCATAACCCACTTTACAATATTAAGGACTAATAATTATGACTACACAAAATTCAACTCCTTTGATTATTATAAGCTCATCTCCACATATGCATAATAGCAATAGCATTGATGTCGCGATGAGAGATGTTTTGCTGTCCCTTTTGCCAGCTGTTTTGGCGGCAATCTATTATTTTAGAACACCGGCGTTGCTTTTAATATTGACTTGTGTAGCTACGGCTATGCTGGCAGAAGGATGCTGCCAAAAATTAATGCATCGACCTATAACTGTGTGCGACGGTAGTGCAGCGTTAACAGGACTTTTACTGGCTTTGTGTTTGCCACCAACTTTGCCGCTGACTTTAGGCTTTTTCGGTAGTGCTTGCGCCATTATTATTGGCAAGCAGTGTTTTGGTGGGTTGGGATGTAATCTGTTTAATCCAGCTCATTTGGGGCGTGCTATTCTTTTGGCCTCTTTTCCTCAACAAATGACAACTTGGGTGCAACCTGCGACTGCTACGTTAGCAGCAGTAACGTCAGCGACTGGCAAAGCAGGTGTGGCAGCGGTTACAACGGCTACACCCTTAGCGCTGTTGCGTCAAAGTGAATTTCAGTGGCTGCATCAGAATTTCTCCTTGGCAGGATTGCCTGCTTTAAGTGATTTGTTTTGGGGCAATACTGCGGGTTCTCTGGGCGAGACCTGCATTCCAGCCCTTGTCTTAGGTGGTATTTTCTTGTTGTGGCGCGGGCATATTGATTGGCGTGTACCAGCCTTCTATTTGGGTACAGTAGTTGTGCTTACAGGCTGCTACGGTTATTTCCGTAACTATCCTGATTTCTTTGCCTTGTATCATCTTTGTAGTGGCGGTTTGATAATTGGCGCATTTTTCATGGCTACGGATTGGGTG
The DNA here is from genome assembly GCA_028693975.1 of Acidaminococcaceae bacterium. Classification (GTDB taxonomy): domain Bacteria; phylum Bacillota; class Negativicutes; order Acidaminococcales; family Acidaminococcaceae; genus JAQUUF01. The sequence continues at coordinate 1,266 of JAQUUF010000068.1, read as the reverse complement.
ACTTCGCCTATTAGCAGGAAAGGTCGAATTATTTATGCGCTGGGGTTAGGTATTCTCACATCGTTGATTCGTTTGCGGGGCAGCTATATTGAGGGAGTTTGCTATTCTATTTTGATTATGAATATGCTGACGCCGTTGATTGATTCTTTTACTCGCACAACTCCCTTTGGAGGAGGTGCCATGGGTCGTGAATAAAATAATGTTGCGTTTATCAGGAACGCTTTTGGTTTTGTGTGCACTTTGTGCTACTTTGTTGGCAGGGGCTCACCAAGTGGCTCAACCTATTATAGACGAGCGGCAGGAACAAGATACACTAAAGGCCTATATTCAAGTTTTGCCTGAGGCGCAGAATTTGCAGCCTGTACTGGCTAAAAAGGATAAAATAATCAAAAGCATTTTAGCTTCTCATGCGGGTACGCAGGTTAATGGTTATATTTATACTGTGGAGCCAGTGGGCTACGGAGGTCCACTTACCATTTTAGTTGGAATTGACCAAGCGTCTCATAAAATAACCGGTATTAAAATCTTAGCGCAGACGGAAACACCGGGCTTGGGAGCAAAGAGCACAGAGCCAATCTTTACAACTCAGTTTGCCGGACGAAAAACTGCGGATGATTTGGTGGTTACCAAAAACGGTCAACAGGGTATTCAAGCTATTACGGCGGCAACTGTTACGTCAAAAGCAGTAGTGCATGGAGTCAATGTCGCCCGAGAGCATTACCAAAATAATTATAATAAGTAAGTGAGGAGGTGGTATTCATGCTCAATACTATAATGAAGGGCGTTTTTAGTAATAATCCCTTGTTCGTGCAATTATTAGGTGTTTGTGCTGCCTTGGCGACCACTTCTTCTTTGGTTAATGCCCTAGGCATGGGAGTTGCGTTTACCTTGGTGCTAATTGGGTCTAATGTAGTCGTCTCTTGTATCAAAAGCTTAATTCCGCCTCAAATACGTATTCCTAGTTATATTGTAGTCATAGCCTCGTTAGTAACAATTGTAGAATTTTTAATGCACGCTTATACTCCAGAAGTCTATGTTTCACTAGGCATATTTATTCCCTTAATTGTAGTTAACTGTATTATTTTGGGCAGAGCTGAGAGCTTTGCTAGTAAGAACTCTGTCTTAGACTCTTTTTGTGATGGTTTAGGTAATGGATTAGGTTTTACGGTAGCTCTTTTAGCAATAGCTTTTTTTAGAGAACTATTAGGTACAGGCAAAGTGTTTGATTATGCTGTTATAGGTGCTTATTATGAGCCTATACTGATT
>JAQUUF010000067.1 GCA_028693975.1 Acidaminococcaceae bacterium | reverse complement strand
CCGGCATCAAGGGCTTTTGCTATATCATCTGTAAAAGCATTGGCCGTGAGGGCAAAGATGGGGATAGTTCGGGCATCGCTCTTGTGGCTGCTGCGGATGATTTTTGCCGCTGTATAACCATCCATGACGGGCATATTAATGTCCAGCAGAATAGCTGCAAATTCACCGGGATTTGCTCGATTATAAGCATCTATAGCTTCTTGTCCATTAGCTGCGCAGGTCACTTGGAAATTAACCATCAGCAATAGCTTCAGAAGAATCTCCATATTGAGAGACATATCTTCAGCAATGAGAATCTTTTTACCTTGGAAGTTATAAAGCTTCTTATAATCAGGTGCGCAATGGGTAATAGCTTCGGAATTAATAGCAGGACGAGCGATAGTCATGAGGACATCAGCTATCGTGGATTGGAAGAGGGGCTTGGGGATGAGGTAGTTCGCTCCGGCAGCACGGCTCTCGTCGGAAATTTCTTGCAAATCATAAGCAGAGACTATAATGATAATAGTATCCCTGGGGTAGGTGGCGCGAATCTTCTTGGTAAGTTCCAGACCATCCATTTGCTGCATTTTCCAATCAATCAGACAGAGCTTATAAGGGTCGGAGTTAGTAGCTGCAGTTTTTAGCATTTCCAGCGCCTGAGCACCGCTAGCGGTAGCGTCATAGCGAATCTTAAGGCGTTTGAGTAACAGCCCTGTATATTGGCAGGCCATGGTGTCATCATCTACAATCAAAGTACGTGTGTCTACAGATGGAACAACCGTACGCTCAACCTTGGCAGACAGACCAAAAGATAAATCAACAACGAAGGTAGTTCCCTGACCCAAGGTACTGTTTACCTGAATGGTACCACCCATCAAACCAACAAGATTTTTGGTAATTGCGAGCCCTAGTCTGCTACCACCGTGATTGTAGGCGGTACTGGCGTTTTCTTGCTCAAAAGCGTCAAATACGCGGCTCTGCAGCTCTGGTGTTATCCCACAACCCGAGTCAATAACGGAAAAACGCAAAGAGACTTTTGTTGCTGTAAGCGAAGTTTGTTGAATCAAGAGCTGGACGCTGCCATTAGCAGGCGTGAACTTGAGGGCGTTGGAGAGCAGATTCATCAAGATTTGTTTGACACGCAGAGCGTCGCCAATAATATGTTCTTCGGATACCCCTTGTAGCTTGACCGAGAAGTTAATGCTTTTTTGTTTGGCTTGTTGATAAAAGATAGTAGTGATAGCCGTAACTTCTTGGCGAAAATCAAAATCTGTCTGAGCAATTTTCATTTTGCCGCTTTCGATAGCGGACATATCCAAGATATCATTGATTATACTCAGGAGCAAACGAGAGCTGCTCTCAATTTTGTACAAATAGTCTGACAAGATGGCAGGTTCCGTGAGTTTGGTATTAGCCAGAGTGATTAAGCCGATAATAGCGTTCATGGGAGTGCGAATCTCGTGACTCATTTGGGCGAGAAACTTAGATTTGGCTGTATTAGCTTGTTGAGTTTGGTTGATAGCCAGATCAAGCTTATGGTTGAGGGTGCGTTCTATCTTGGTTCGTTTATTATTATAGTAGGCGATATAAATTGCAACTAGAGTTACCAGTAAAGACAGCATAATTAAAGCAAACAAAAGAGGTTTGTCATAAATGAAATTTTGTAGAGTCGTGTCGCGCTCATAGAGCAAATAAGGGTCAACTGCGACGCGGATATCTTCTTCGTTAAGTGAAGAGGTAGCTTTGTTTATAATGGATACCAAGATAGGGTCTAGCTCTTGCTTAACGCCAATTACGATATCAGTAGAATAAAGAGGCATTTTGGTTACAATCAAGGACTTGGCAGGAATTTTTATGGCGGCTAATTGAGCCTCGTTAGTATAAAGAAAACCAACAAGAGTCTTATCCTTTTTTACGGCTTCCACCAGTGCCTGGATGCTCGGGTAGTAGGAAAAGTTGAACTCTTGCGCAATGGAGGTCGGAATAATAGCGTTTTCTTTGAAATGGGCATCTTCAGCTAAAGCAATATTGGTAGCACTTCCTGCATTTGTGCTGGGGTGATGTATTGCGGACAAAGACATGGAATAATAGGGATTACACAACAAGTAACCATATTTATCTGCATAGTTAAAATCTTGATGAGCAGCCAAAATTAAATCTGTTTCTTTATTGAGGATGCTATCCCAATACTCTTGGCTAGAGTGCGATTCGACAATTGAGAAAGGTAGACCGGCGCGGCCTAGAATGAGGGTCGCGATAGCTACATTACTGCCTTTGGCCACACCGTTTTCAAAATATGAATAGGGGTTGGCATCAGGGTTAAGAGCACAGGTTAGAATCTTGCCGTTCTTTTTAAAGTCAGCAATATATTGCAATTCTTTCTTGGTAAAGTATATTTCACCTGCATTGCGTGGTGAGTAATATTTTTGGTAGAGTTCTTCAGGAAGATGGGGGTCGTAGTCGTAGAGCAACTTCATGGAGCGGTTAATCTCTGCTAGGAGTTGGGTATCATTTTTGCGTACCATGATGTAGTACGGCTGTGGCTCGAACTTGGCAATAATCCATTCGTTTTCTAGTTCTCTGAGGTCACTGGAGATAATAGCATCAATTTTGTCGTGGCTCAGGGCTTCAGCTATTTCTGACTCAGTGTGAAAATAAATAGGAGTATAAGTAAAATTATGCGCCGCTGCAAATTCAGCGAATTTATCGTTTTGGTAGTTTTGCTCTCTTAACCCAACTCTTATGCCGTTCCAATTGGGATAGTCTTCTACATGATATTTAGTGTTACCGGCTTTCACAGTAACAATGGTGGATTTGGCTCCCATGGGCAGAGTAGAGAAGGCAAAGAGTGCTTCGCGCTCGGGAGTTTTGGAAGCAGAAGTCACGATATCTATCCGACCATCTGCCAGCATCTCTAGCATATCATGCCAATATAGTTCCTCATTCTCACCAATGTATTCATAGTTCCAGCCCGTATAATTGCGGATGTACTGCATATATTCAAAGCCATAGCCGCTCTTCATACCGCGGCTGTCGACCATATGGTAACCGGGGAAGCGAAAATAACCTATTTTAACGGTGGTGCCGTTATCATAGGTTTGAGCTGTACAGATGGCAGTACAGATGTGGATAAGGGTAATTAACAACAATAAGGTCTTTCTACATTTTGGCATAGACGCGACACCTCCCTGGCTAGAGACGGTATTACTGTTTCGCTGTTTTTTGCTTAGTTCCGGTGTAGATGAAGACGCTAAGAGCAATTATAAAGAAGATTAAACTGGTAGCTTGGGCAGACTTGAGACCGAGGAAAAAGGGTTGCACATAATCGCCACGCAGCATTTCCAGACAAAATCTCAAGAGAGAATAAAGCATAACGTAGAGGCAGAACACCTGCCCTCTAGCGTATTTTGTAGTTTGGAAGAGAAGTAATAGGACAAAAATGATGATATCACATTGACCTTCCCAGACTTCGGCCGGCCATAGAGGAAGATTGCCATAGGTGGCATGAGCCAAGGTGCCTTCGGGATAGAGGATGCCAAAACTGCTGCCTGTGGGCGAGCCGAAGGCGTCACCGTTCAAGAGGTTGGCCATGCGACCAATGGATTGTCCCATGATAATGGCGGGAGTGACTAGATCTAGCAGAGCCACGTAGTCAATCTTGTGGTAGATACAATAGGCAATGCCGCCTAAGATACCACCGATGATGCCGCCCTGAATAGCCATACCGCCTTGCCAGACGAAGGGGATTTCCAGTAAATGTCCACTGTAATAATCCCAGTCGAAAAAGAAAACATCCCATAACCTACCGCCGATGATACCGCAGAAGCCACCGTAGATACCAATATCGGTGATGTATTCATCCCAGCCGCGCCCGTCCTTCTTGGTTAAGAAGTAGGCTACGCCGGTAGCCAAAAAGATAGCTAAGCACATCATCAGGCCATACATACGGATAGGGAAATCACCTATATGAAATAAATATTGATGCATAAATATCCTCCAAGTACATTTGTTGTGAACATTATATCACTTAATAGCAGTTATTGGTAATGATTATAAGATAATAGGAGTATTGACGAAATCTAAGTGATATAGTATGATTTGAATAGACAAGAAGAGAAGAAGAAAAGCTGGAGAAAAGAAGGAGAAAAGAAAATGCTTAGAATAGAAAATTTATCGGTAACGGTAAAAGACAGAGAGATTTTGCATGATATAAATTTGCATATCCGCCCCGGTGAGGTGCATGTACTCTTTGGGCCCAATGGTGTCGGCAAATCCACCTTAATGGGCGCAATTATGGGGTATGAGAACTACAAGATTACCCAAGGTAAGATTATTTTTAAGGGGCAAGACATTACTGCCATGCCTGTTTTCGAAAGAGCTAAGTTGGGTATTGGTATTATGATTCAACGTCCCCCTACGATTAAGGGACTGACTTTGCGTCAAATGGTAAGTATTTGTGGGGCTACTCCGGAAGAGGTGGAGCAATACGCCCAATGGCTGGAACTGGATAAGTTCCTAGACCGCTCCGTCAACGATGGTTTTAGCGGTGGCGAGATTAAGCGTAGCGAGCTATTGCAGCTCTTGGCGCAGAAGCCTGATTTTCTGATGTTGGATGAGCCAGAGTCCGGCGTCGATGTCGAGAATATCGCACTGGTAGGTCGTGCTGCTAATTATATTTTAAAGAATACTGCTTGCGAGTGTCAAGGCATTAATTGTCCCACTTGCCAGGAGACTAAGAGCTGTGCGGTCAATCCTCTAGCAGAATCCTCACGCTGTGGCTTAATTATTACACATTTGGGTCATATTCTGAAGTATATCCCCACGGACAGAGCACATATCGTCTATGGTGGTACTATTTCTTGTGAGGGAGACCCTCAGGAAATGTTGGGTTGCATTAGCAAGAGTGGCTATGAGAATTGTATTCATAGGGCCTGCAGGAGGATGAAGAAATGAAAGATAACATTAAAGTAACAGAAGCTTTGCAAAAAAAAGCTGCTTTTGGAGCAGATATTAATTTGGATAGCTATGACGATAATGATTCTGTACGCACTAAGACAGTGGAAGATTTGTCCGCTGGCGGCAAAGCCAAGCTGCAGAATGTAGGCATTGAGCTAGATGAAGCTAATCGTGTGGGAACCTTCGTGCAGGTAGATAATGCTCCGGTCAAGGTTGATGTTAAGCAAGACACACCTTTGGTCTTGATGAATACCGGCGCCGCTGCGAAGAAGTATCCGGAATTAGTGGAGAAATACTGGTGGAAGGCTGTAGCACCTGATGCCGATAAGTTTACGGCTAAGACTGCTCTGGAGGCCGAGAATGGCTATTTTGTCCATGTGGCGGCCGGCAAGAAGATTAGTGCTCCTTTGCAAGCTTGCGTGTTCGTAGGGCACGAGGAGTAATTGCAACGTGTACATAATGTAATTATCGTAGAAGAGGGTGCTGAGCTTAACTTGGTATCCGGCTGTGCCAGTGACCCCGATGTAGAAGAAGGCTTGCATATCGGTATCAGTGAATTCTATGTAGGCAAGAATGCCAAATTGACCTTTACCATGATTCATAACTGGGGCAAGAATGTGAAGGTAAGACCTCGCACGGTTACTATCGTAGAAGAGGGCGGCCTGTATATGTCTAATTATGTGTGCTTGACACCGGCTCATGATATTCAAATGTATCCTACCGTGAAGCTGATGGGACCTGGAGCTACAGGACGTTTGAATTCTATTCTGGTGGCGCCGCCTGAGTCACATCTGGATATCGGCGGCAAAGCTTTGCTGGAATCTCCGGGCGCAAAAGCAGAGATTATTACTCGTAGTATTTCTACCGGTGGCACTATTATTAACCGCGGTTGCTTGCAAGGCGATAGCGCCGGAGCCAAAGCTCATCTGGAGTGTAACGGCTTGATGCTCGCTGACACAGGGAGAATTTATGCTGTGCCGGAGCTGGATGCCCGTACCGGCAATGCCGAGCTTAGTCATGAGGCTGCTGTAGGCCGCATCAACCCCGAAGAAATTGAGTACCTTATGTCTAGGGGCTTGAATGAAGAAGAAGCAACGGCTACTATCGTCCGCGGCTTCCTCAATGTCAATATTGAAGGCTTGCCTGATACTTTGGCTAAGAAAATACAAGATACCTTAGATTCCTTCACCTTGCATCACGGGATGTAAGTAAATAAATGCACTCTTCCACAAACTGGAAGGGTGCGTTTTTTTGACGGCCTTGATATGTTATAATACAGGGTATGAATAATGGTGTAGTCCAAGGGTCTGTAGTTAAAGAAAGGGAAAGCGATGAATGAACAATTCGTGCATTTGCATGTGCATACGCAATATAGCCTCTTAGATGGGGCGTCGGAAATCAGTAATCTGGTGGGGCGGGCGAAGGAACTGGGGATGCCTGCTCTGGCTATTACGGACCATGGTGTCATGTATGGCGTCATTGAATTTTATCAAGAGTGTATCAAGCAGGGGGTCAAGCCGATTATTGGCTGTGAGGTCTATGTGACTCCGGGTGTACATTCGGATAGAATCAAGGACCAGCCCCGATATCATTTAATTCTTTTGGCAGAGACCATTGAAGGCTACCATAATCTGATGCAGCTGGTTTCTATTGCCAGTGTAGAGGGCTTCTATTATA
>JAQUUF010000066.1 GCA_028693975.1 Acidaminococcaceae bacterium | reverse complement strand
GGCGGAAATGAATCCACCAGAGATTGTTTTTAAAGCTCCGGAGAATGAACGTACCGCAGAATTTTTGGCTCGCTTCAACAACGGTAGATAAAAGGAAAAGCTCTCTAATATGTAGAATACTACGCATTAGAGAGCTTTTTTTATGGAAGGAGAGAGATGTATGAATTGGAAAAGATTTTTGGGTGTGGGTTTGGTAGCTTGCTCTTTTTTGGCTCCAACGGCAGAAGCCAAGGAAAAATTATTGTTTATTCCTATTGATGACCGTCCGGTGTGTTTGTCTTATACTGTAGATAGTTTGAAGGCGGCGGGCTGGGATATAGAAACGCCACCACTAGAGTATATCGCTTCTTATAATAGAACGGGGGACCCGGATAAATTATATCAATGGTTGGATGAGAAGGCTCTTTTGGCTACTGATGCGGTGGTGTCTAGTGATAGTTTGATTTATGGAGGCCTAGTGCCGTCTAGGACGCATAAGTTAGCTCCTGCTGTTTTGGCGGCAAGGACGCAGAGGTTATTGGAGTTTAAAAAGAAATATGACTGTCTGCGCCTTTATGTCTTTACTACGGTCATGCGCTCGCCTAGAGCTAGCAGTGCTCCGGCAGAGCCGGCTTACTATAGCCAATGGGGACCTAAGCTTTTCAGGTTAGGTGAGTTGCAAGATAAAAAGAGCCAAAAAATAATTAAGTCCAAGGAAAATAAAGAACTACAAGCTTTGGCGCAGGAGATACCTTTGGACATTCAAGAAGACCTCTACGCTAGACGGAAGGCCAACTTGGCCGTAACTGAAAAGCTCCTAGCTGGTGTTCAAGCTAATTCTTTTGACTATTTTATGTTGGGCAGAGATGATACTGCTGTCTATTCTGATGCACATCGAGATTCGGATAAGCTAGCAGTATTGACGCAAAAGTTACCGGCGTGGAAAATTAGATTTTGCGCTGGAGCCGACCAATTAGGCTTGGTACTTTTAAATAGAGCTGTGAACAAGATAGAGCGGCGTACGCCTCTAGTCTATACCTTCTATACTGAAGGTAAGAGTGGAGATTCCGTACCTACGTACGAGGATGATTTGCTTAAGACTACAATCAAGGAACATATTCTAGCAGCTGGTGCCTATCCTGCGCTACTGGACAAACGAACGGATTTGATTTTGGCAGTGAATACCCCAGTAGATGGACGCTATTTATCTGCTAATGAGCCAGACAACACTTACGCTATAAAACCTGCCCATGAGCGCTTTTTAAATAAAATAGGCAAGTATTTATCGGCTAACTATAATGTAGGTATCGCCGATGTGGCTTATGGTAATGGCAGTGACAATGCTCTGTGTGAGGGGTTATTTGCTGATAAGTATCAACCGCATGTGCAAATGCCGGCTCGAGCAGGTATAGGACCTGTTATTTTGCCCCAGAAGTTAGCTTGGGGTTTGGGTTCTTATGCGGGATGGAATACTGCCAGCAATACTTTGGGCTATACCTTAGGCCAAGGGCTACTGAGGCCCTATCTGACGAACCAAGCTAAGAACGACCTTATGTCTGTGCGCTATCAGGATGACTGGATGTATGAAGCCAATGTGCGACAGGTAATTAGAGCACAATTAATCAGACCCAATCATTGGGTAGACGGGTCCCTTACGGATGACCAACGGAGACAAGCTGAGGCCATGCTGACGGAAAATATGCAAAAGTTTGCTCATAAATACTACACAAGCAAGGAAGCCCAGGGTTGGAAATATACATTGCCTTGGAGCAGGGGATTTGAAATTAAGGTCAATAAATAATGCTTTTAACGTTTTATCTAGCCTTCTGTGATACAATATATCATAGAAGGCTTTTCTTATGCTTTAATCATATTAGACAAGGAGGCAACAAGATGAGTGAATTAAGTGAACGGTTAGGCATGGAAGCAGGTAATTGTTTTAAGGCTGGCAATAATTGCTCAGAAGCAATTGTGCAGGCATTTCGTACCGTGGGTGGCGTAGACATTGATGACAATGCCTATAGGCTGTGTAGCGGCTTTGGCGGTGGCATGGGCCATGCTAGGGATGTTTGTGGTGCCTTGGTGGGTTGTACGATGGTTATCAGTACCTTGGTGGGTCGCAATAAACCAGAGGACAAACCATTAGCGGAGATTTATCCTATCAGTAAAGAATTCCATGACCGCTTTGTAGCAGAGTTCGGTTCTTCTGCTTGTAAGGATTTAATGCCCTTTGAGTTTAATACCAAGGATCATCTGCGTAACTGCCTGAAACTAGTTAACAGAATCGGCAAATTCTTAGCAGAATTTTTGGAAGAAAAAGGTTTACTAAAATAAAAACAGACAAAGAAAAAGACCGTCGGCGGGGAACCGACGGTCTTTTTCGAAAGGAAGTTGTTTATGATGATTTGATGGGGAAGATTGTAGCAAAGAGGGGTAATCTTTACTACACCCATAGTATACTTGAAACTCGTGACAAACAAAGGGCGAAATGGTGAAAAAGAAGTGAAATGTTATGTCTAGAATTGAGCAATATTTACCCAATAATAATTTCATTTACCTAGCAAATAACCGCCATATAAAAAGTCCCTTTTCATTGACTTTTGGTTAGCAGCGTGATAAACTATTCACAACTAAATATGGAGCCTTTAATCTAGTCCTGTGAGACTAAGAAAGGGACTTTTATATTATGAAGCATTTAGAAGCCTTCTTGTCTTGGGACGAGAAGGCTTTTTTGTAGTAAAAAATAACCAAAGGGGGAGAAATAATGGCAAAAGCAGTAGTTTCCTTAGCTGGAAAAGACATTCTGGATTTAGCTTCCTTGTCTGTCGAAGAGTATGAGTTAGTATTGCAAACTGCGGCAGAAATGAAGAAAATCATGAAGAGGGACATCAAGAAGGTGCCTTCCTTGAGAGGTAAGTCTATTATTAACTTGTTTTATGAGGCTAGTACCAGAACCCGTACTTCCTTTGAGTTGGCAGGTAAATATTTGGGAGCGGATGTGGTCAATATTAACACTTCTTCTTCCAGCGTTACCAAAGGCGAATGCCTGCGTGATACTATTTTGACTATACAATCGATGGCTTGTGATGCCATTGTTATGCGCCACCCTATAGAAGGTGCCGCAGTTTATGCTGCGCAAGTAGCTAAGCCTGTTATTATTAATGCCGGTGATGGTGCCCATGCCCATCCGTCCCAAGGATTGTTGGACCTCTTTACCTTGCGCGAACATGGCAAAAAAGTAGGTAAAGGGTTAAAAATGGCAATTTTGGGTGATGTGCTCTACAGTCGCGTTGCTCGTACCAATATCGCTGCTTGGACTAAACTGGGCGCCGATGTTCATGTGGCGGGGCCTATGCCTTTGATTCCCCATGATTTAAAGGAGCTGGGAGTTACTGTACATAAAAGAGTAGAAGAAGCCATTGAAGGAGCAGATGTTATTGATGTGCTGCGTATTCAGTTAGAGCGTCAAGAGAAAGGTATGTTCCCAACAGCAAGAGAATATGCAAGAATTTTTGGCTTAAATAGCAATAGATTGAAATTGGCTAAACCTGATGTTACAGTTTTGCATCCAGGGCCGATGAATAGAGGCTTGGAAATTAGTTGGGATGTTGGCTATTGTGAGCAAGCTGCTATTCGTGATGAAGTGCAGAACGGTGTAGCGATACGTATGGCGTTGTTATTCTTAACTGTGATGGGAGGTAAAACAATTGAAAACGCTGATTAAAAACGGAAGAATAGTTGACCCCTCGCAGGAGTTGGACGCCGTTATGGATTTGTTGGTTGAAGACGGCGTAGTAGCGAAGCTGGGTAAAAATATTAAAGAAGCAGCAGATGAAGTTTTTGATGCCAAGGGGCTGGTAGTGGCTCCTGGTTTTATAGATGTGCATACGCATTTGAGAGAGCCTGGCCTAGAAGCTAAGGAAGACATTGTTACAGGTACGGCAGCCGCTGCTGCAGGTGGTATTACTAGGGTAGCTTGTATGCCTAATACCAAGCCTGTAGTAGATAACTCGATTATTGTCAGTGGTATCAAACAAAGGGCTGCTGAAGAAGGATTCGTTCATGTAGAAGTAATCGGAGCTATTTCCAAGGGAGAGCAAGGCAAGGAGCTAGCTGAAATGGGTGATATGGCGCAAGCCGGTGCCATGGCCTTCTCCGATGATGGTCACTATGTGGACAGCGCTAGAACGATGACGCTTGCTGCCAAATATATTACAGCTTTTGATAAAACTTTGATTTGTCACGACATAGAAACAGAATTAAATCATGAAGGTTTTATGCACGAAGGCGTAGTATCGGCTAGAATGGGTGTGCCTGGCGTACCTGCTATAGCAGAAGACATTGCTGTTGCCAGAGATGCTATCATCGCTGAGTATACCGGTGCTCATGTGCATATTGCACATGTCGCTAGTGGCGGCGCCATTGATATTATCCGCGCAGCCAAAGCCAAAGGGGTCAATATTACCTGCGAGGCCACAGTGCATCACCTAACTTTGACTGACGAAGCTTGTAGTAGTTATAGTACAGCGACTAGAGTATCACCGCCCTTACGCAGTAGGGAACATGTGGAAGCATTGCGCCGCGGCTTGAAGGATGGCACTATAGATGCTATTGTAACGGACCATGCACCTCATGCTGATGAAGAAAAAGATGTGGAGTTCCGTAAGGCTCCTAATGGCTTCTGCGGCCTAGAAACTTCCATAGGCGTAATATTAACAGAATTATTTCAGACAAAACTCTTCACAATTAACGAAATAGTTGCTAAAATGAGTACAAACCCTGCGAATATTTTTGCATTAAATGCTGGAAGTTTAAAAGTTGGTAAGAACGCTGACATTACAATTATCGACTTAGATAAAGAGTGGACCGTGAATAGTGCGGAATTTTATACAAGAAGCAAATTAACTCCTTTTGAAGGAAAGCATTGCAAAGGCAAAGCAGTGGCGACTATGGTAGATGGTAAATTCGTCATGAGAGATGGTGTAGTATGCAAAAGGTAAAAGGCAAGTTAGTTCTAAAAGATGGCAGTGTTTATGAAGGTGATTTGTATGGCAAGCGCAATGCTGTGGGTGAGGTAGTATTTACCACTGGCATGAGTGGTTACCAAGAGACCTTGACGGACCCGTCTTTTTGCGACCAGATTGTAGTAATGACCTACCCCTTGGTGGGCAACTACGGCTGCAATAAAATATTTGACCAGTCTGATAAGTGCTGGTACCAAGGCTTCGTGGTTAGTGAATTGTGCGATGAACCTAGCAATTGGCGTGTAGAGGAGACTTTGCCTCAGTTCTTGAAGCACCATGATATTCCTGTCCTGGTAGGGGTTGATACGAGAGCAATTACTCGCAAAATTCGCAAATTCGGTACTTTGCAAGGTGTTATTGTACCATCGGATATGCCACAAGCAGAAGTCGATAAGCTACTGGCAACCAAAGAAGTGCATAATCAAGTAGCTCAAGTAACTACGCCGGAGATTTATACTATGGGTGAAGGCAAATACCATGTAGCCGTACTGGACTATGGTATTAAGAAAAACATCTTGGATTCTTTGGTTAAATTTGATGCGCACTTAACGGTATTTCCGGCTGAAACGGCAGCAGAAACTATTCTGCTTAGTAATCCCGATGGTATCTTCTTGTCTAATGGACCGGGTGACCCCGCAGATTTGTCTGTGGAGATTGAGCAAATAAAGAAACTTATTGGTAAGAAGCCAATTTTTGGTATCTGCATGGGCCATCAAGTTATGGCTTTGGCTAATGGTGCTACGACGAAGAAAATGCTCTTTGGTCATCGTGGCATCAACCATCCTGTCAAAGACTATACAGTGCATAAAGTAGTAATTTCTTCTCAGAACCATGGTTTTATGGTGGACCCAGAGTCTTTGGAGAATATTCATGCCGAGATTACGGCTGTATCTCTTAACGATGGTAGTATTGAAGGCATTCGTTATCTGGATCATCCTACTTTTACAGTACAATATCATCCTGAAGCATCACCTGGCCCTAGTGGCCATGAATATTTATTCGAGCGTTTTGTAAAAATGATGGGAGGGAAATAAGATGCCAAAAAAAGCAAATCTCAAAAAAGTTTTGGTCATCGGTTCCGGTCCTATTATTATTGGTCAGGCAGCTGAATTTGACTATGCAGGTACGCAAGCTTGCCGCTCCTTGAAGGAGGAAGGTATTGAAGTTGTTTTGGTCAATAGTAATCCTGCCACCATTATGACGGATGTACATATCGCTGATAGAGTATATATAGAGCCCATTGATGTGGAATTTTTGGAGAATGTTATTAAGAAGGAAAGACCTGATGCTCTCCTAGCTACCTTAGGTGGTCAAGTTGGCCTGAATATGGCTTTGGACCTTTACGAGCAAGGAATCTTGGCTGAATACAATGTTGCTCTTTTGGGTACTCAGATTGAGAGTATCAAGAAAGCAGAAGATAGAGAGATGTTTAAGGAAACGATGCAGAAATTGCATCAGCCTATCCCGGAGAGTGCCATTGTTGAAACGGTTTCTGCCGCTAAGGAGTTTGCTCAAAAGGTGGGCTATCCTCTTATTGTGCGCCCAGCTTACACCTTGGGTGGTACTGGTGGTGGCATTGCGTACAATGATGAAGAGTTGGATGATATCACTACCATTGGC
>JAQUUF010000065.1 GCA_028693975.1 Acidaminococcaceae bacterium | reverse complement strand
AGCAGAAGAACTTAGCTTGATTAAACAGGCTGTGGCTATCTCTGATGAGGCTTTTGAGCAATTGTTACCGCATATAGGTGCTGGCAGACAAGAGAGTGAATTAGCCGCAGAACTAGAATATAATATGCGTCGTTTGGGTAGCGAGCGAGCAGCCTTCGCAACGATTGTGGCCTCTGGTGAGCGTTCGGCCTTGCCTCATGGTATTGCCAGTGACAAGATAGTCGCCGCAGGAGATTTTGTTACCTTTGATTTTGGTGCTGTTTATCACGGCTACCGCTCCGATATTACGAGAACGGTGGTAGTAGGTACGGCGGCTCCATGGCAAAAAGAAATTTATGATATTGTTTTGCAAGCCAATCTTCTCGGTGAAGCCACTGTGAAGGCGGGTGTGACAGGACAAGCTGTAGATAAAACAGTAAGAGATTATATTACGGAACAAGGATATGGACAGTATTTTGGTCATGGCTTAGGCCATGGAGTGGGCTTGGACATTCATGAGTGTCCGGTTCTTAATAAGCGTGACACTACGGTGCTGCGTCCCAATGCTGTTGTAACCGTGGAACCAGGTATATACATTCCCACTCAAGGTGGGGTACGTATAGAGGACACAGTTGTAGTGACTGAGACAGGGTGTCAAGTCTTGACATCGGTGGCTAAGCAACTGTTCGAAATTCATTGATATTAATTTTTGGAGGTTTTAGTTTATGATTTCTACAAACGAATTTAAGACAAATGTTACTGTTACCATCGATGGCGATGCTTGGCAAGTGGTGGAGTTCCAACATGTTAAACCGGGCAAGGGCGCTGCTTTTGTGCGTGCTAAGATGCGTAATTTGTGCACCGGAGCTGTGGTTGAAAGAACTTTCAACGCTGGCGAACGTTTACCCAAGGCTCAGATTGACCGTCGTGAAATGCAGTACTTATATGAGAGCGATGATAAGTATGTATTCATGGATAACGAATCCTATGAGCAATTAGAATTGACTAAAGAACAACTTGGTAATGCCGTGAATTTCTTGAAAGAGAACATGGATTGCAAAGTTATGATGTATGGCACTCGTATTTTGGGTATTGATTTGCCTAACACCGTAGAACTGACTGTTGTTGAAACAGAGCCTGGTATTAAAGGCGATACTGCTACCGGTGGCAGCAAACAAGCCAAAATGGATACCGGCTATACCGTTAAGGTCCCACTGTTTATCAATGAAGGCGATGTATTGCGCATTGATACCAGAACCGGCGACTATATTGAAAGAGCATAAAAATCACGAAATACCCCACAGGCCACTGTGGGGTATTTTTTTAGAAATGGGGACAGGCACCTTTTCCAAAGTTTAGCGAGAGCTGGACTGGAAAGAAGGACCGTCCCCGTTTCCAAAGACAAAAAAGACCAGAGAAATAAATTCTCTGGTCTTTTAGCATTTTCTTATGGTCGGAGCGGTGAGATTCGAACTCACGGCCTCTTGGTCCCGAACCAAGCGCGCTACCAAACTGCGCTACGCCCCGAGGTGTAACAGAATTATTATATAGGCTACGGGGTAGTTTGTCAAATCAATTTGCCAAACTGGGGATAAACTTTTAGATTAATTTCAAAAGTACGCTCCCAAGGGAGGGTTAGACGATATTCCAAGTCAGTTAAGTAGAACGAATCTTGGTCATTTTGATAAAAAGGATGACGTCGTAGATTGGTGATCAGCAATAGCTTGCTATAGAGCTGTAGCTCTCTGTTGATATATTGCTCTATTAACTTAGTATGGGGTGCAGTATTGGTAGTACTGATGCCGTTAAATTCCTCCAATTGTGCAATCTTATGACGTATGAGCCGTTGATAGGACCAGTCGTCTAAGAAACGAGCTAGGTTGAAACGCAGGTTGGCGGCATAGAAGGAAGGCTTGTCTTCCTCTTGGATAGTCGCTAGGCGTCCGGTGAAAATATCTGCTTGGGCTAGAGCAGTGCCGATAGCGTTGCTGGCACTGTTCCAGCCAGCGTAAGCGGCTAGCTGTACTAGCGGTGTATTGTTGGCCAGAAGATAGGGCAGTAGACTCTCGTCAGATTGATAATTTTTGGACAAATCTACTAGAGCCACTTTGTGCTGCTGCATATATTCTTTTACCTGAGCGGCAATGGCAGTGTAGTCATGAATATCGTCGTCGCCGCAGTGGACAAAGAGAACAAAGTCAGCGGCAGTAATATCGTCGGTAATGCTACCACCGAGAATTCTAATTTTATCTTGGACAATATCCTCCAAGGAAGATGAAACAAAATGCAATACTAGGTCACGCATCCGATCTTGTCCAAAAGCTACATAAACTTGGGGACGGTATCCTAATTGATGGTTGAGCATATTAGCCACGGATATGAGGCCTATTTCGTCAGCACCCTGCGTAGTATAAAAATTAGCACGCCCGGTTTTATTAATTACCTCCTGTGCTGAGAGCAGATTATAGTTAGAGAGGCTGTATTTTTGCGTATCGTCTTGGCCTATGATCAAAGAAGCAAAATTCTCACGTGCGGCCAAGCCTATAAGTTTGTTATTAAAATCTTGATTATGTATATAAATAGCGTCATACTTAGCTTTGATGTCAGGCGGTATTTCTTGCAGTTTCTCTGCATAATCTTCCGTATCGTAGGGCAGGCCTTGCAACCTTTTGGCTTCCATAATAGAAAACCGCATCAGATGCCATTGGTACCAACGGTCCGGAATCAAATTATCGCTGACCAACAGGCGCGGTACGATAGAATACGCATAAAGACCTTGCGTAGGATATGCTTGGCGCAGGTGCTCTAAGAGGCCCAAGGTAGCATTTGCTTTGGTCGCAGGCAGTGGGGCTAACCTGCTTTGGAGTAAGCCACCATAATTGAGCAAATCTGTTGCCAGCAGAACATTATCGACAGTGGGTGCGTTAGTCCTAACCCAGTTCTGCAGTTCACCGCTGGCGGCAGGACGTTCTTTGCTATCTAAGAGAGCATTGGGTGGTACTACAGTCTTAATCCCGGCCAAATGAGCCAACTCTTCCGTAAAATCTAAGCACGGTGGTCTGGAATCTAGAGGTAAGAGCAGACAAGTGCTATTGGTCGGCAGGTTTTTTATCTCAATTGGGGCGATTTTATTTATATTGTTGTGATATAATAGGGCTGTTATTCCAACGAGGAATACTAGCAGGACTAGAATTTTTTTCATTGAAGGCTCCTCTACGTATCTTTATATTATATTTTATTTTGGCAAGGGAGTAAATTGTTAATGCGAATTATTACCGGAAAAGCCCGCGGGCTGAAGTTACTTACACCTAAGGATTATAATGTGCGGCCTACCGCTGACAGAGTAAAAGAATCCTTGTTTAATATTATCAACAATCGTTTGCCGGGGGCCAAGGTGCTAGATGCCTTTGCCGGTACTGGTAACCTAGGGCTAGAGGCGTGGAGCCGAGGGGCGGAGCAAATAACTTTTGTAGACCAAAGTGCCACTAGTCTCAAGCTGGTTGCCGCTAATATTGCCAAATGTCGCGCCGAAGAGTCTTGCCAAGTGCTACGCGGCAACGTTATTACTCTACTGAGCCGCTTAGGGGCGACGGGGGAGCAGTTCGATATTATCTTCTCTGACCCACCTTACAATCACGGTTGGAATGCGCAGCTGGTAGAAGGCTTGCTGCACATACCTTTGCTCAAACCAGGTGGACTTTTGGTACTAGAATACTCCAACAAGGAGACATTGCCGGAATTGCCTGCTGAATTCACCGAAATTCGCA
Source organism: Acidaminococcaceae bacterium (assembly GCA_028693975.1). GTDB lineage: Bacteria > Bacillota > Negativicutes > Acidaminococcales > Acidaminococcaceae > JAQUUF01. The sequence goes on along the minus strand of JAQUUF010000065.1, from coordinate 2,887 downwards.
CCCAAAAATATGGAGAAACATTTATTTCACTAATAATATGGAAATAATACAGGTTTTTTGCTATAATATTATGGTAGTTATAATGGAGTAAGTTATCCAATAAACATAGGAGGTGCAAAGTGCGTAGAGCAATTTGCCCAGGAAGCTTTGACCCAGTGACGATGGGCCATCTAGATATTTTTGAAAGAGCAAGTCTTATGTTTGATGAATTAATCGTCAGTGTTTTTCACAATCCTACTAAGGATAGAGCAATGTTCACCATGGAAGAGAGGGTGGCAATGCTCGAAAAAGCTACTGCACATATTCCTAATGTGCGTGTAACTGCTTTTTCCGGTCTTTTGAATGAGTATTGCAAGCAACAGAATACGCATTTTATTGTTAGAGGCCTGCGGGCTTTCTCGGATTTTGAGTATGAATTCCAAAGAGCACTATTAATCAAAAAAATAGACCACGATTTGGAAACGGTTTTTATTATGACAAATGCGAAGTATTCTTTCCTCAGTTCTTCAGGAATCCGTGAGTTGGCGGCTTTTGACGGTAATATTACCGGGCTAGTGCCTGAGAGCATTGAAGAGACCATACGACATCATGCTATTAATAAATATTAAATGGAGAGGTTGATAACCATGGAATTGGACAAGATTTTAGATGAAATGGAAAGTATCGTTATGGAGGCAAGTCATGTTCCGGTAGTGGATAAGATTATGCTGGACGAAGGCGAAATTAACATGGCTATGGACAAACTCCGCGCAGCTGTGCCGCTAGAGGTTAAACGTGCGCATGATTTGTTGGAAGAGCAGAAAAATATTATCGCTAATTCCCGTACTGAAGCCGACCATATTGTAGAGCAAGCCAAGGCCGAAGCTGAGCGCATCGTCGAGATGGCCAAAGCAGAAGCTGACCGTCTGGCTCGCAATGAAGAAATCGTCAAGATGGCCGAAGAGAAGGCCAACGGCATTATCGAAAACACCCAACAATATGATAGAGATATGAGAGCAGCAGCAGATGCTTATGCGGAGAAATTACATAAGGAATCTATGCAATATGCGTCTGATGTCTTCTCTTATCTGGAAGAGAATTTGAATAAAACTTTGCAAGCTGTCAAAGAGAATGGCGACGCTCTGCGTAGCAGCGAAGATAATTCTCATGACAATGGCTGAGCTTAACTTGCATTGCAGGTTGGTGCAAGCTATTCCCGCTCTAGATAAACAGGCGATGTAGTATAGTCTTGGTGGCTTACCGCTTGGCCGCAGAGCGTGGCATAGGTATCAGTAGCCAACATATCTAATTGTAGAAGTTGACGGAAACTTTTGGCAGGGTGTTGCAAGTAGACATCCCTGCCAATTTTTGTTAGTACGGGCAATTTGGCAGTTGTTTTCATAGTCTTGAGCAAGGTGCGCCCGACGTTGCTCAAGCCCAGTACGCGTAGGTATTGGGGGCGCGTCTTAGCTGTAGCGGCGAAGGGACAAGCCACAGAAGAAATTAAGCTTTGGCATAGCAGGCGGGCTAGTCTGGTCCTAGGGTAGCGTTTGCTCTTGATGCTCTCTAGCAGCTCATCATACGAAGAGGCAGGGGCGGAGCTAAGTATTTTGTTGTCCAAGCCCTCGGAGCAATCACAGTATTTTTGTAGTTCTGGGGCACTGACATGAGTCAGACGATAGTTTAATAAATTAATAAGGCGTTCTTCCCTCTGGGCTAATTGCTCTGGACTAATATTACGCTGGAGCCAAGTATATACTTGAGGCGGCACGGTGCTGCGGAGCTTGCTCTTGGCGTTACTAGCTGCCAAAGCGTGACGGATGGCAGAGCCGCTGCTTAGTTCCTCTCCCAAGAGGGTGGAATGATGGGAACTGCCACGCCGTCTAAGAGGTAAGGGTTGTATAGCCGGTCGTACCTTGTCCAAAGCCTTGAGATATTCTAAAGCTAGAATGTTATTGGGCTCTTTGAGCAATTGACGCTCTGCATCGGTCAGCCCTGGTATGCTTAGCACTAGGGCGGCTGCATAGGAGAGGCCCGTGGACAAATGAGCGCGAAGTAGCTGGTCATCACAGGACAGTTGACTCAAGCCCAAGAGCTGCTCTGGCTGCGTAGCTTCGCAGCCAAAAGCTAGATGGGTGACGCAACCGGTGGCAGCTAGAGTACGTACTGCGCCTTGGGCAAAATACATACCACTGCGTAGACTGTAAGAGACAGGCAGTTCAATGACTAGATCTACGCCGCTTATTAGTGCCCAATTAGCCCGAGTCCATTTGTCAGCTAGAGCAGGGGCTCCACGCTGCACGAAATTGCCGCTCATCACGGCGATGATAGGGACAGGGCCCAAGCGTTCCCTAATCGAGTCTATTTGGTATTTGTGCCCCTTGTGGAAAGGGTTATATTCTGTTGTGATACCTACACAATAATTTTTGGACATACGACACCTCAGGATATTTACAAAATTTCGGTTAACTGCTATCATTATAATATACTTGGCCTAGTTAGGCAAAGCTTTAGGATGCACTCAGCCCAGTATTTTTACTTGACAAAGAAAGGATGCATCGTTATAATTGTAACGATTGGTGAAATATGATTAAGTTAAATGTAGCAGCAATTAAGAAAAATTTGGTAGGCGAATTGTCTTTTCAGTTTGACTTGGAACCATCTGAGCTTAACCTGACACCTAAGGATATAGATATCATTGGTACTATCAGGGTGGATGGAACAATTGAGAATGCAGGAGATGTGCTTCTTCTGGAGGCTAATCTGCGAGCTCAAGTCAGGCGTCAATGTGCTCGTTGTCTGAAAGTTTTTGAAACCCAGACAGAGGCTCTTGTAGAAGAGAAGTATTACCCTGCCGGAACTGAAAATATTGAAAAAGACGCGTACACTTACGAGTTCGACGTGGTGG
>JAQUUF010000064.1 GCA_028693975.1 Acidaminococcaceae bacterium | reverse complement strand
GAAATAACCGCCACAGCCAAAGCTCCGGAATTTAAGGTAGAGGCTCTGGACAACAGTGGGATTTATGCTGCGGGCATTGATGCTTATTCTACGGTGGATACTCAGGGCGTAACTATCAAAACTTCGGTGGACTCGCAATATGCCAAAACAGGTAATAAAAATATCTACTATAGGGCCGCAGCTATCACAGCCTTATATGGGGGTCAAGTGAATGTCAATCAGGCCGGGGGCAAAAACGTTATTCTGGAAGGAGACTTGATGACCTCTGATGGCACTATTAACGCCAAGTTGGATACAGAAGTTTCTTATTTTCAGGGTAATATAGTTGAGCTCGAAGGACCGGTCAATCTCTCCTTAGCCAACGGGGCTGCCTGGCGGCCGGTCTACGACAACCGGAATGGTTCCTATAATCTTTTGAACATTCAAGCGCCGGATTATAAAGTGGCAGCAGCAAGCGCCAGCAACGTGGCTTTAAATGACGGCGGCATCATCGACCTGACCTGGGACGGCTGGGCGGATGGCGCATATGATATAACTAGGGCTTACCGTAAGGATAGCGGTTTCCGTAATCTGAGCATTACTAATTTAAGCGGCAGTGAGGGTATTCTTAAGGTGGATTCCGACCTTGCCAATAACAAGGCAGATACCTTGACCGTGGGTTCAGCCAGCAACGCGACTAGCCTGAAAGTGCAAGTTAACTATGATGATTTCTATGCTGCTTCGGTGAAAGGTGACACGGTTACCGGCACGGCTTTGGTCGTGACCGACAATTCAGGAAAACTATCTGTTAGCGGAACGCAAAGTGAATATAACGAGAAAACATATGCTATTACGATTGAGCAGGCAGCGGGAACAAATAATTGGAATCTAACTAAGATAGAAGATTTGGGTGGAGGTCCTTCTCCCACGCCGAGCAATATCACCGAGAATACCAAGCACGCTGCTGATGCTCGTGATAATGTGAATAACATCTGGGAAATAGAAACCAACAGTTTAGTAAAACGTCTGGGAGATTTGCGTTCTATGGGCCGGGATGTAACAGAACACGACAATATGTGGGCCAAATACGGACATGGCAACCAGAAGTTAGGAACAGGTCGTAATACAGAAATCAAGTACAACCAATTTCAATTGGGCTATGATAAAGGCTTCGAGCGCCAGGACGGCAAGCTGTACCGTGGCGTGATGGTAAGCCGCATTAACGGCGATGCCACTTATGCAAGAGGGAATGGAGATACCAATAGCACCACTCTAGGCTTGTACCAGGCCTGGCTAGGCAATAAGGGACATTACTATGATGTAGTATTACGTTATGGTAAGGTTAATACCGACTATAACGTGACCGATCTCTCTAATAATTATTCTACTGGTGATTATGATATGTGGGCTACCACTTTGTCAGGTGAGTATGGTTATAGGAAAGATTTGGGCAAAGGTGCCTATATTGAGCCCAGTGCTGAATTAATCTTGGGTCATGTGGGAGGTGCTGATTACACGACCTCTAAGAATATGGCTGTTCATCTTGATTCATCCAAGCATGCTATCACAAGATTGGGCTTTGTGATGGGTAAGAGCTTTAATAAAGGCAGTGCATACTTCAAAGGTAATTACTATCATGATTTTGCTGGCGGCGGTGGTGTGACCACTGGTGCGGTAGATTACAAAACAGACCAAGCCAAGAATTGGTGGGAATTAGGTATAGGCGGAGATGTGAAGCTGACCAAGAATGCCAGTGCCTATGCGGAAGTAAGAAAACTATTTGGTGATGTTAAGAGTAATGTTAACTTTAGCGTGGGAGCAAGATGGAGTTTTTAAGCAGCTCTCCCTAGTGTCGGGGCTCACTCCCCAAATTAGTCCCGGCATTGTTTTTCATCATTGTGGCCCCACAGTCTTTATTTGTGGGGCCACCCCCTCCAAGAAACATAAACACAAAAGAGGAGCTTATCTCGTCTGAGATAAGCTCCTCTTGCTCATTATTAGTAGAATGAATATTATTTACCGGTCTTTAATTCGGTCCAATATTTGTCGTAGGTAGTAATGCCTTCGCCTATATCGGTCAGCCACTCACCTTTCTTGCCGCTCTCGTTGCCTAGCTTGAGAATGGGGTCTTGCGAGTAAGCCTTGTTCATCAAAGGTATTGCTGCTGCATTGGGATTGGGTAAGGCAATGTAATCAAAGTTTTTAGCACTGACCTTAGGGTCATACATATAGTTGATAAATTTCTCTGCTAATTCCTTGTTTTTGCAGCCCTTGGGGATAGCAATGGTATCAGCCCAGATGAGCGTGCCTTGGTCGGGAATGACAAAGCCAATATCAGGATTTTCTCTGCGGCAATAAGCAGCGTCGCCAGACCACATCATACCAATCCAAGCCTCATTGGCAATGAATTTTTGCTTAATGTTCTCGGTATCATAAGCAAGTACATTGGTGTTTAAAGCTTTTAATTCACCAAAAGCTTTGGCAATTTCGTCAGGGTTAGTTGTGTTGTTGGAAAATCCATTTTTCTTTAAGGCTACACTAAAAACTTCGCGGCAATCATTGAGCAAAATAACATGACCCTTGTATTCGGATTTCCACAAATCATTCCAACTGGTTGGAGTCGTTTTGACATATTTCTTGTTGTAGACTATGCCAGTAATACCGTGAGTGTAGACAGGGGCGTATTCGCCAGTAGGGTCAAAAGGCGTTTTTTGGAGGGAATGTGCAATGTTTTTGAGGTTAGGCAGTTTATTTAACTCCAGCTTATCTAACATACCTAGTTTAAGCATAGTAGTGACCATATAATCTGAAGGTTGAATAATATCAAATTGAGCTCCACCAGCTTGCATCTTGGCTAATAGTTCTTCGTTGTTAGAAAAAACATCATAAGTAATCTTGCAATTATTTTCTTTTTCAAATTGGGCCAACACTTCAGGTGAATAATAGTCAGCCCAGCTATAGATATTCAAGACCTTGGTATCAGACGAGTCTTTTGAGCCTCCGCAGCCGCCTAAGACAGCTATGAGGAAGATAAGCAACAGCCCGGTAAGTAATTTTTTGCACATAACATTCACCTCGTAAAAATTATTTAATTGTTTTAAGCTCGGTCCACGCTTTGTCGTAGGCGGTGATAGCTTCGCCAATATCAATTAGCCATTCACCCTTATCAATATGAGCGGCACCAATCTTCAGCATGGGGTCATTATTGAAGGCTTCGGAATGATATTGTTTAGCTTTTTCATTGGGGTCATTATAGCCAATATATTCATAATTTTTGGCACTAACCTTGGGCTCATACATAAAGTTGATAAATTTTTCGGCTAATTCTTTATTTTTGGTGCCTCTGGGAATAGCAAAGGTGTCAGCCCAGATAGTGGTACCTTCCTTGGGAACAACAAAGCCGATATTTTTATTATCTTTGTAGGCAAAGGAAGCATCGCCGGACCACATAGTACCAATCCAAGCTTCTTCAGCAATAAATTTTTGTTTAATCGTATCAGTGTCATAGGCCATGACCAAAGGAGCTAACTCTTTTAAGTCATCAACGGCTTTGGCAAGTTGTCGCGGATCCGTGGCGTTATTGGAGAAGCCATCTTTTTTGAGAGCCATACCAATTATTTCGCGGTTGTCATTCAAGAGAATAACACGACCTTTGTACTCTTCGTTCCATAAATCTTCCCAAGAAGTAGGAGCTACTTTGACATATTTTTTGTTGTAGGCAATACCCGTAACGCCCCAAGTGTAGATAGAAGAGTAGTCGCCGGTGGGGTCATAGGCTGGAGCCTGGAGGGAGGTATTTAAATTAGTCAAATTAGGAATGTTTTTCTTGTTTAGCTTTTCCAAAAGGTCAAGCTTAATCATAGTCCCGACCATATAATCAGAGGGTTGGATGATGTCATAACGAGCTCCACCTGCTTGAATTTTGGCAAGGAGTTCTTCGTTATTGGCAAATACATCATAATTAATCTTGCAGTTATATTTTTTTTCAAATTCGGCTAGAACCTCTGGGTCAAAATTATCCGCCCAACTAAAAAGGTTAAGAGTTTGTGGCTGAGTATTGGCTTTGCCGCCACTAGAACCACCGCAACCTGCTAAGAGTAGAGTAGAACCTAGGAGAAGAGATAAAGCTAAAGAAACTATTTTTTTCATTTGGACAAAACGCCTCCTTTATATTTAGTCATTTTTTTTAGAAGTATGCTGAGGTTGTAAGATTTGGGCAATGATGACCAGTGAAATTGTAGCACACATCATTAGTGTAGACAGTGCGTTAATTTCCGGTGAAATACCGCGTTTAACCATAGCATAAATATAAAGTGGCAAGGTAGTAGAGTTAGGACCAGCCACAAAGAAACTAATGATAAAATCGTCAATGGATAAGGTGAAAGCAATCAAAGCTCCAGCAATAATACCAGGCAAGGCCAAAGGGAAGGTAATATATCTGAAGGTTTGCCAAGGTGTGGCATAGAGGTCACTGGCAGCTTCCTCTAGGTCGTGCCGCATACCTTCTAGGCGAGCTCCCACTGTGATAACTACGAAGGAAACACAGAAAGTGATGTGCGCCAAGATTAAGGTGGTTTTGCCCAAGGGAAGTGAAGCTTGAGAGAAAAGAACCAAAAGGGACAGTCCCATTACTATCTCCGGAATTAGTATGGGCAGATAGAGCAGACCGTTGATAACCGCTTTATATTTGTACTGATAGCGATTCAAGGCTATGGCTGCCGTCGTACCCAAAACGGTAGAAACAAGAGTAGAGATAGAGGCGATAACCAAACTATTAATGAGAGCCTCTATTACACGCCGATTGTGGAATAGAGAGTTGTACCAATCCAAGGTAAAGCCACTCCAAACGGCATTAATGCGCGAGGCATTAAAGGAATAAAGTGCCAAAATAACTAGAGGCAAATATAAAAATGCCAAAATCGCTCCGGAATAAGCAAACAAGGAAGCACTACGCCAGTTTCTGCGCATCGGAGGCACCTCCTTCCTTAGCTTGTAGTACTTTGTAGTAAAGAATGATGAGTACTAAAGAAAGAATGGCCAAGATTATTGATAAAGCACTACCAAAAGGCCAATCCCTAGCAGAGAGGAATTGATTCTGAATTAAATTACCGACCAAGGCAGATTTGGCACCGCCCATGACATCTGGGACAACGAACATCCCCAAAGAAGAAATAAAAACTAGGATCGAGCCTGCGGCTACACCTGGCATTGTCAAAGGCAGGGTTATTTTGCGAAAAGCAGTAAAGGGCTTAGCGCCTAAGTCAGAAGCCGCTTCCAAGAGGCGTGTGTCTAATTGCTCGATGGCTACATAAATAGGTAAAACCATAAAGGGCAAAAGAGCATAAACCATACCTAAAAGCACAGCCGCATCATTGTACAATAGGGCCAACGGTTGTTGAATAAGACCTAGCTTGAGCAAAATAGTGTTGAGTACGCCTTGAGTTCTTAAGATAATAACCCAAGCGTAAGAACGAATCAAAAAATTAATCCAAAAAGGAGCCATTACCAAGATTAATCCCGGCTGTTGCCATTTCTTAGGTAATTTTGCAATGGTATAGGCCAAAGGGTAACCCATAACAAAAGTGAGAACAGTGGTAACGACTGCGACAAATATTGTATCAATAAATATTCTTAGATACAAAGGCTCCAAAAATCTTGCATAATTGCCAAGCTGAAAATTAAAGATTACTTGCCCATATGGAGTACGAGACGCGAAGCTAACGGCAATAACGATAAGCAGAGGAATTATAAAGAAAAAGCTGAGCCAGATGATTGTCGGAAAAACCAAGTACTTACCACTTTTTTGTTTCATCGCGCTCCCTCCACACCATCTTGAGGGTACCACCAGATGCCGACTCTCTCGTCCGCTTGCCAGCGCTTGACATCATCAAAATATTGGTAGGCAACTACAGTTTGATTGGAATTATCCAATCTTACAAAAACTTTGTCGATAGTTCCATAGAATACTACATCTACTACTGTACCATAGAAGCTAGGAACAGGCATATTGCTATCTTGCTCAGCATCTTCATCACAGAGGTTGAGCTTTTCCGGACGCACGGCCAAAACATGTTTGTCGTCGACGTCAAAGAAATTACTTTCGCCAATGAATTTGGCTACAAATCGAGAGGTGGGATGATGATAAATGGCGTTGGGATGGTCATCTTGCTCAATTACACCTTTGTGCATGACTACAATCCTATCGCTCATGGTTAGCGCTTCTTCTTGGTCATGGGTTACATAGACAAAGGTAAGTCCGAGCCCGCGCTGTAAGTTTTTCAGTTCTATTTGCAAGGTTTTGCGTAATTGGTAATCCAAAGCACCCAAAGGTTCATCCAGAAGAAGTACCTTGGGGTTATTTACCAAGGCTCTGGCTATGGCCACACGCTGTTGTTGTCCACCACTCATTTGTTGGGGACGGCGATTGCGTAAGTCTTCTAGTTGGGTTAAGTACAGCACTTGATCAATCCGTTCCTGCTGTTCTTTTTTGGGCAATTTTTTCATCATTAAACCGAAGCGAATATTTTCTTCTACGGTCATCAGGAATCAAGCTTGGAATTCTCATTAATTTTGGAAAAAGACGAAAACTCGAGTGGCGACGGATCATATATTCCGATGAACGATATCTGAATAATACAAACATCCAAACATCACAATAGAAAAA
>JAQUUF010000063.1 GCA_028693975.1 Acidaminococcaceae bacterium | reverse complement strand
TATAGAAGAGGCGGCCACCCTTGGAGAGATGCTGAGCAATGGTATCCACGGCTCGTGCCAATTCGGGCAGTATGCGCTCCACGGCGAGAGCGACTTTTTTGTCCTCATTATTAATGGTACGGACCAGCTCTAGCGTAGACAATTCATCAATATGAGTGCTATTATCATTGCGCTGTTCTGTACATAGTTGTTCTAAGTTAATCATGGAAGGCCTTCCTTTAATGTGTGTAATATACTTCCTTTTATGATATACTAATTTAAGATATTATTCCAGTATTTTACGAGGCGAAAATGAAGGCTATAATTAATGGTATTATTGTGGTAGGGCAAGAACTAATCTTGGGACAGGCGTTGGTTTTTGATGAATTTATTAGGGAGTTATTGCCTAAGACAGAGCTTAATCGTTCCCAAATGGAGATTATTGATGCCGGTGGGCGCTATGTAGTGCCGGGATTTATCAATGTGCATATTCATGGTTGCGGTGGCGCTGATGCTATGGATGGTACGGCAGAGGCACTGGCAACGATGAGCAGATTGCTACCGTCTACGGGAGTGACCGCATATCTGCCTACGACTATGACTGCTACGCAAGAGAATATTACTCAAGCACTGGAGACGGTGCGCCAAGCTAGAGCTGGTGTGGCCGGGGCACAGGTGCTAGGCTGTCATTTGGAAGGGCCGTTCATTAGTCCCTTGTACAAAGGTGCGCAGAAGGAAGAGTATATTTGCTTACCACAGCTTGCTTGGCTGGAGCCATATAGCGATGTCATTAAGCTTATCACTTGTGCGCCAGAGCTGCTCCAGGGAGAGGAGTTCACTGCTTGGTGTCAAGCTCAGGGAATAGTCCTGTCGGTAGGACATAGTGGAGCAGATTATGCTACTGCTCAGCAAGCTTTTGCTACGCGAGGGTTTAGCCATGTGACTCATTTGTATAATGCTATGACAGGGCTACATCATAGGCAGCCGGGTATAGTTGGGGCGGCGCTAGCTGATGCCGACGTCATGTGTGAGCTAATTTGTGATAATGTCCATGTGCATCCTGTGGTACAAAGATTAACTTACCAGCTCAAGGGCAGTGAACATATTGAGCTTATTACTGATTCTATCAGGGCCTGTCTCCTAGGCGATGGGGCATCAGAATTGGGTGGGCAGCAGGTGACGGTTCACGGTATGACGGCGACGCTAGCAGATGGCACTATAGCTGGCAGTGTGTTGACGATGGATAGAGCTTTGGCTAATTTCCAAGCAAATACCGGAGCTTCCCTAGTAGAAGTGGTTGGCATGGTGACGAGCAATCCTGCTAGAGAGCTGCAGCTGCAAGATAGGGGCAGCCTCACGGTAGGTAAGCGGGCCGATATAGTTTTGTGTGATGAGAATTTCCATATTGCTGCTACTTATGTGGGTGGCGAGCAAGTATATCAGAGTAAGGGTGAGTGATTGTATGTTGGGATTTTTTGCTAAGAAAGAATTTAAGGTGGCTGTGCCTGTGACCGGTCAGGTGCTGGATATTACGACAGTTGCCGATGAGGTATTTGCTCAAAAAATGCTAGGCGATGGCTTCGCTGTAGAGCCGACGGGCTGCGTTGTCACAGCGCCTTGCGCGGGCAAAATAGTACATTTGGCTGATACTTATCATGCCTTGGTTATTGAGAATAAAGGCGTGCAAATCATGCTGCATATTGGACTGGACACAGTTAATTTGGCGGGTAAGGGCTTCCGTCCTTGGGTGCAGGTAGGGCAAGAGGTCAAGAGCGGGGACAAATTGGTGGAATTTGACCCAGCTGTTATTACAGCTGCAGGCAAGAAATTGACCACTATGGTAACTGTGGTTAATCAAGAGGAGGCTGTTAGTGCTCTCAAGAAAGATTTGACTAATTCTGATGCAGTATTAATAATTACTTATAAATAGGGGGCAGACAACAAGTCGGACACTATGGACACAACACTAAGAGAGAGACTATTTGCACTACAAGATGCGCAATACCAGAAATTTCACGGCTCACTGGTGCCGGGAGCAGAGAATATTATCGGTGTACGAGTGCCGGAGCTGAGGGCTCTGGCCAAGGAGCTGGCCACAGGGCAGTGGCAGCAGGCCTTGGTGGATTTGGGTACGGATTATTATGAAGAGCGAGTGGTACGGGGACTGATAATAGCTCAGGCTCCAATGAGCGTAAGCGCAAGGCAGAAACTCTTGGAAGAATTCGTGCCGCTGATTAATAATTGGGCTATTTGTGATGTGGTGTGTAGTACGATTAAAGAGGCGGACAAGGAGCAGGAGAGTTATTGGAACTTCTTGCAGGATTATCTGGGTTCTGCTGAGGAGTATCCTTTGCGGTTTGGTCTAGTGATGCTGCTGGATCATTTTGTGGATGAGCATTATATTGAATCTGTTCTGGATGTTTTGCTACATGTGAATACTGCTGATTATTATGCTCAGATGGCGGCGGCTTGGGCGCTGTCTGTTTGCTATATCAAGTTCCCGGTTCTTACGGAGGCGGTTTTCCTTAATCCGAGATTAGATGATGAGATACGGCAGAAGGGCATTCAGAAATGTACGGAGTCTTATCGCGTGAAATATAAGGACAAACAGCGACTAAAAGAGATTGCCAAAGGCTTCTGAGGTGTTATAATAGAAGCATGAATTATACGAGGAGCTGATTGAGATGAAAAAAGTTGTAATTTTGACAGGTAGTCCAGTAAAAAAAGGAACAACAGATGCTTTGGTGGAACATTTTGCTTATGGTGCACAAGCAACAGGCAATAAGGTAGAGCGTTTTGATACGGCATTTATGCATATTACCCCTTGCGATGGCGTCAGAGAGTGCAAGGTCGAAGACGATATGACTAAGATCACTAAATCTTTGGTGGAGGCAGATGTTTTGGTTTTTGCTACCCCTATTTATTACTTTACCATGAGTGGTCAGTTAAAAATTGCTATTGATAGATTCTTTAATCTAGGCGAGACCATGAAGGGCAAGAAGAAGGTCTATGTTTTGGCAGCCGGTGGCGGTCCTGCTGAAGCTATGGTTGGCTTGACGGTGACCATGGATGGCATAATCAAATATATGGGTTGGGAGAAGGCCGGTGAAGTGTTGGCAGGCAATTGCCCAGACCCCGGTGCGTTAGCCAAGACTGAATATTGCATGCAGGCTTATAATATGGGCCAAAAGGTTGGCATGTAATTAAAGCAGAATTGTTTAAATCACTTCAAAGCTAATTTGAAGTGATTTTTTGTTAATCGAATTTGAGGTGGGGAAGAAGGAATTGTCATGGATGCGGTTATGCACGCTTTTAGTGGCATCGTCACAGTATTTATTATCATAGCTACAGGCTTTGTGCTGTCCAAGCGTGGCTGGTTCGACGATAAGAGTACTAGTCTGATTGCGAACTTGGTCACGCAGATTACTTTGCCTACCTACATGATGGCGAACATTCTGAATAATTTTACCCATGACAGTCTGCTAGCTTTGAGCCGCGGCTTGCCGATACCGATTCTGTCTATGAGTATCGGTTATGGCATTGGGCATCTAGTGGCGCGGCTAATCCATGTGCAAGCACAGCGCCGAGGCATTTTTTGTTCGGTGTTCTTTCTCTCTAATGTTATTTTTATTGGTTTACCCTTGAGTTTGGCCCTTTTTGGTGAGAGTTGCACGCCATATGTCATGGTGTATTATATGGTGAATACTAGCTTCTTTTGGGTAATAGTGGCTCACGATATTGCTGTAGATGGTGGTGTGAAGGCACCATTGATTAGTAAGCAGACGGTGAAAGCTGTATTGTCACCGCCTTTGCTGGGTTTTATCTTTGGTGTAGCTTTCGTGCTGCTAGGATGGAGCTTGCCCAAGCCGGTGCTACAGTCTTTTACCTATATTGGTAACATGACTACGCCGCTGGCGATGTTCTTCATTGGTATTGCGATTAGCAAAACTAATTGGAATGAAATTAAACTGGACAGAGAGATTATAGTAGCCATGGGAGGGCGTTATTTAGTTTCGCCGTTGATTGTGCTGGCGCTAGTACCATATTTTGCTGTGCCGCACCTGATGACTGAATCCTTCGTTATGCTCTCGGCGATGCCGGCTATGACCAATACGTCTATTGTTGCTAAGTATTATGGCGCTGATTATAAATATGCAGCTATATTGACTGTTGTCAGTACTTGTCTGGCAGTAGTGTTCATTCCTTTTTATATGTGGGTCCTAAGAGGGTAGAAGGAGGTTAAATTAGTGTCATTCATGCGTGGAGTTATTCTGGTTGTGGCGGCGTCCATTATGTGGGGAGTCAGTGGCGTCTGCGGCCAGTTTTTATTTCAAAACTATCATACGAATGCGGGCTGGCTGATTACTGTACGTCAATTTGTGGCAGGAGCCTTGTTCTTAGGCTATTTGCTCTACCGGGGGCGCAGTGTTTTCCGTATTTTTCACAACAAAGCCGATACTATAGAACTTTTGGCTTTTACATTTTTGGGCTTGCTGGGAGCACAGTATGGTTTCTACTACAATGTATCCCTGTCTAATGCGGCGACGGCGACGGTGCTACAATATACGGCGCCTATTTTCGTAGTACTCTGGGGAGCTTATGTACACAAGCGACAGCCGGAAGGGCGAGAGATATTGGGTATCGTCTTGGCCCTGGTGGGTGTATTTATGATTAGCACGCATGGCCAAATTGACGAATTGGTAATTTCGCCTGAAGCTTTGTTTTGGGGTGGTATTTCGGCTGTGGCCTTAGCTTTTTACATGGTGGTACCAGGCAACATTCTGAAGAAGTACACTACCATGGAGGTTATGGGGTGGGGGCAGATGCTCTCGGGTGTTTTCTTGTCCTTCTTCTTTAATCCCTTGGATTGTGGTACAGGCTGGGATGCAGCGTCCATAGCTGCTATGGGCTATATTGTGCTCTTGGGTACGGTGGCGGCTTTTACTCTGTTCCTGCAAGGTGTTATTATTATTGGTCCGACCAAAGCTTCGCTCATCAGTTGCGCCGAGCCCTTATCGTCTATCCTATGCGTCGTTGCTTTCTTGGGTACTAGACTAGGGTGGGCAGATATCTTTGGTATGCTCTGCATTATAGTGACGGTTTTATTATTATCTATAACAAAAAAATGACAGTTAACCTTAGAGTGCGCACAATGCACGACGAGGCAACTGTTATTTTTTATAAAACAAAACAAATACTACTGAAAGATTTTTACCAAGTCTGCAAAATGTTTCATTACATTACTAACGATGTCAAGGTCGCCGCTAATGCCCGCTTGCCTTTTGGTTAACACTTATCACAAAATGTTCGTTTGCACGTCTTGTTCACGAATGGTATTATAGTAATAAAGTGCTATGTTCTTTTGAGAGGCTAGTTATGCAGACGCATGAGGTGATACGCTGCCTAGTGCTATAGGGTTTACATAGGGAGGAATTATGAGTTTTGGTGTGAGATTAGAGACTATTGCTAGCTTAGTGCCGGTGGGAGTAGCTGTGGTAGATGTGGGTACGGACCATGCGTATTTGCCAGTGCTCTTGGCACAACAACAGAAAATTAGGCAGGCAGTGGCTACGGATATTGCGGCCGGACCTTGTCAGGCAGCGGAGAATACTGTGGCTCAGTATGGCTTGGGTGGTGTTATCTCTGTGCGTCAGGGGAACGGACTGGCTCAAGTAGCGCCCGCTGAGGCTGAGGTTGTGGCTATTGCTGGTATGGGTGGCAAAACGATTATCAATATCTTAGAGCAGGGAGCGGAGCAACTCGAGCAGACTACTAGGTTAGTGCTGCAACCTATGAATGGCGAGAGAGAGCTGCGACATTGGCTGCAAGAGCATAAGTGGAAGATAGTGGAAGAGAGATTGGCTTATGAAGCTAATCGATTTTATGTAGTTATGGCGGCTGTTCCAGGTGTAGAGCAGCCCTATGAGGATATTTATTACGAAGTGGGGCCACGGTTGGCGGCTGAGCGACCGGATGGATTTGTAGACTATGTGCAGACTCTGCTCCATAAATACCAAGGGTTGCTAAACTCTATGAATCATAGCGTGGCAGCGCAAGAGAGCGCACGCTACAGGGAATTTGCGGAGCGTAAATTACGATTGGAGGAGATTATACATGGAAACTAAAGTGCAGGATGTATGTGCTTTGATGGAGCTTTTGGCACCTCGTGAGTTGGCTGTGGCTTGGGATAATCCTGGTTTAATGCTGGGTGCGCCAGAGCAGGTAGTGAAGAAAATCATGGTGTCACTAGATTTGAATGAGGAAGTGGCTGACCAAGCTCTAGAGCAAAAAGTAGATATGATTATTACGCATCACCCGCTCTTTATGGAGGGTAAAAAGTCTCTGGCTGTAGTGGATGACAAGATGGCTTTTATCTATAGATTGATTCAAGGACAGGTTGCAGTGTTCTCTGCCCATACTAATCTGGATGCCGCTTGTGGTGGGGTTAATGATGTATTGGTGCAACTGCTAGAATTGCAAGAAGCAGAGGTATTCTCAGGCGGCGCCGAGGATAAGGCTGGCATAGGCCGTATTGGTATGTTGGCTAAGCCACTTACTCTCAAGGGCTTCGCTAAAAAAGTAAAAACCGCCTTGGGTGCGCCCCAGGTGACGTATGTGGATGCAGGCTTGCCTGTCTTCAAAGTAGCAGTAGTGGGCGGCGCCGGAGCAGACTTCATGCAGGCAGCGGTAGTGGCTGGCGCTGATACCTTAGTAACAGGAGATGTGAAATACCACGGGGCCAAGGATGCCTTGGAGCTGGGTATTAATTTAATTGATGGCACACACCAATTCACCGAGACTCCCATCGTGGGGCATTTGGCAGAGGCTTTAATTACCTGG
>JAQUUF010000062.1 GCA_028693975.1 Acidaminococcaceae bacterium | reverse complement strand
TCAAACCGTCAATAGCGGAAATACCGGTCTGAATAAATTCAGCAGGATAGTCACGGGCAGCCGGATTCATCGGCTCACCATTGATATCTCTGTATTCTTCCGGAATAATCTCGGCACCGCCATCCTTCGGGCGGCCCATACCATCAAACACACGGCCCAGCATAGCTGGAGACACGCCTAGACGGATACCATGACCCAAGAAACGAGCCTTAGCATCATCTATCTTCAAGCCTTGGGAGCTTTCGAACAACTGTACCAAAGCTTGGTCGCCATCAATAACCAAGACCTTGCCGCTACGCAGCTCACCGTTGGCTTGTTGAATTTCTACCAACTCATCGTATTTAACGCCTTCTACCTGGTCAACCAACATCAAGGGGCCAACTACTTCGCGTATTGTTTTGTAATCCTTACGCATCTAAGTCACCGCCTTCTGTTAATGTAGCAAATTCGCTGTCCATTTCTTTGCCGATAATAGCGAATTGCTCTTTGTAATCCTTCTCAGGTACATATTTCATACGGCCAATCTTCTCACGTACTGGCATATCAATCAATTTATCCAAATGCACATGCTGCTCCAGAGCAGCTTCTGCCTTGTCATACCAACCCATAATCATTTCCATCATACCATATTGCTTCTCTAGAGAAGTATAAGTATCGACTTCATGGAAGGAGTTCTGATGCAGGAAATCCTCGCGGATACTGCGTGCGCACTCCAGGGTAATACGGTCTTTGAAGCCCAAGGCATCTACACCAACCAAACGCACGATTTCGTTCAAGGAAGATTCTTCCTGAAGCACATTCATCATGCCATTAATCAAGCGAGACCAGTCGCTGGCAACGGAGCCATTATAATAAGCTTTCAGTCTATCGGAGTACAAAGAATAACTTTGCAGCCAGTCGATAGCCGGGAAATGACGGGCGTAAGCCAAGGAAGCGCTCAAGCACCAGAATACTTTAACGATACGTAAGGTAGCCTGCGATACTGGCTCAGAAATATCGCCACCGGGAGGTGATACAGCACCTATAGCAGATACTGCGCCTTCTCTCTCTTCACTACCGACGCATTTAACAATGCCTGCTCTTTCGTAGAACTCAGCCAAACGAGAGGCTAGGTAAGCAGGATAGCCTTCGTCACCGGGCATTTCTTCCAGACGAGAGGACATTTCACGCATAGCCTCGGCCCAACGAGAAGTGGAGTCAGCCATCAAGGCGACTTTGTAACCCATATCACGGAAGTACTCAGCAATGGTAATACCTGTATAAATAGAAGCTTCACGAGCCGCAACAGGCATATCAGAAGTATTGGCAATCAATACTGTACGTTTCATCAAGGGCAGTCCCGTACGCGGGTCATTTAGCGTTGGGAACTCCATCAATACGTCAGTCATTTCGTTGCCACGCTCACCACAACCGATATAGACGATAATATCAGCGTCGGCCCATTTGGCCAACTGATGCTGGGTTACGGTTTTGCCGCTACCGAAAGGTCCGGGAATTGCAGCCACGCCGCCTTTGGCAATGGGGAACAGGGCATCAATAACACGCTGACCTGTAATCATCGGTTCCGTCGGTGCTAATTTTTCCTTATAGGGACGGCTTACACGCACCGGCCATGTTTGCAGCATGGGGAATTCTTCCACCTTGCCGTCTTTATTTTTAATCTTATAAATGATATCCACAATGGTGGCATCACCACTGTAAACCCACTCGATGGTACCTTCTTTGCCCGGAGGTAGCATAATCTTATGCAATACAGCCGGCGTCTCTTGCACCACGCCGATAATATCGCCGCCGATTACCTTGTCACCCACAGCAACCTGAGGCTCAAACTTCCATTTTCTCTCACGGTTCAGCTTGGGGACTTCGATACCTCTGGTAATACGGTCCCCGGCTTTTTTGTATATAACATCCAACGGACGCTGAATACCATCAAAAATACCTTCTATCAAGCCAGGCGCCAGCTCTACGGACAAAGGAGATCCGGTAGATTCCACCGGCTCACCAGGGCCTAAGCCTGCTGTTTCTTCATAAACCTGAATAGAGGCTTTGTCGTCTCTTAATTCAATTACTTCGCCAATCAAATGCTTCGCACTGACGCGTACCACATCATGCATTTCTACGTCGCCCATACCTGAAGCCACAATCAGCGGTCCTGATACTTTTACTATTGTTCCACTCATCGGCTAATTACCTACCCTTCCTTGAATAGAATGTCTGCTCCGACTGCTTTCTCCACATTACTCTTCACTTGCTTCATCCCCAGCCCCAAAGATTCTCCTTGGGAAGGAATAGGAATAATGGCCGGAAAGGCTGCGGTTTTATAATACTCAATTGCTTCAGGCACAAGCACCGCTGCCGCTTCTGTAATATAGATAGCAGCGTACCCGGCGTCGGCCAACTGGTAAATTCTTTTCTCAATAGCTTTGGCTTCTGTTTCATAGTAAACGTCCAGTCCGATAGCCTTAAAAATCATCACCGAACTGGGGTCACCGATAACTCCTATTCGTCGCTCTTTTTTGCTCATCTTCTAGTGCCGCCTTTCTTACGCATAAAGCTCTGGTAATTCTATCTCAAAACCACCGCGGTTGGCACCAAAAATCATACGCAACGCTTTGGCTTCAGCTTCCCGAGCCATGAGGTAACCGATAATCGGCCCTAGTGAAAACATATTCCATTTGACACTGCGCAAAACATTCATCAAAGCCGTTTCCATCTTATGCTTCAAGACAGGGGTCTGACCCGTTGTCACATATTCCTCTACGGTTTGCGAAATTAATTTGCCATGGGAGCCGCGATTGAACTCAGCGCCTAGTTGTTCCATAGGTGTATCTATGTTATCCAAGAACACCTTATGGTCTATTTCTCCACCATCTAACAAGAGTACTCTCAGCTTGTCCACATCCCAATGCATCAAGCGAGCTCTCACCACGCTGCGTGCATTTTGGAAATCTGCCATCAAGGAGAAATATTCCCTCACGAAGCTGTGGTCATTCTTCTTATCTAGTACTCTTTTGATGTGCTTGAACATAGCTTGGTCAATCTCCGCACTAAAAATCAACGGGTCAACACTGCGCGTAAGTTCATTTTCAATTTTATTCATCATGATCCTATAAGCATCCGGCATAGCGTCATAGTTTTTAGTCTTAATACACTCTTTTAAAAACTCCAGACTAAAATAACCACCGGCAATCAATACATCCGGAGCATCTACCCCTAATAAACGAGCCTTGAGTAAAGTCTTGATATTATGGGTATCTACTTCCAACAGAAACAGACTAGTCAACTCCGGCTCGGGAGTAAGTTCCCAAACCATTCTACGTGAAATCTGCAATTGCTCACGAATCAAATAATCTATCTCTTGATTATTAATATGTTCAGCGGCAATATTGCCACCATACCCGGTCTCCAAAAGCATCGCTAGCGCTTCGTGGAAAGTACCTGCCTCGGACAGGCGACGCAATTGAGCTGCATCCAGCATTTTGTTTGATAAAACGCTTATACGACCTACTGCATACTCATAACTTGCCTGGGGCATTTATTTCACCTCCGCGGCAAAAAGCATATCTGCCACTGCTTTTTCAATCTGTACACGTGCTTCTTTGATTAAGGTCGCAAAAGAACCGTCATAGTCACTATTCTTGCCAATGAGCATAATACCACCGTCAAACTTAGCATCCTGCGCCGACAGGGTTAACTGTCCATTTTTACCGGCAGCCTTCAGAGCATCGTTCAAACGCCCCAAAAGACCATTAACATATTTGTCCCTATCTGCCGAAGGCACACACAGCTCTTCTGTTCCGGTATCGCTGGCACCGACTACAATCTTAGTAATTAGCTTTTCCCATCTATCTTCAGGTAACTGACCCAAAGTTTTTTGTGCTTGGACAAAAGCCTCTTCAATAACCTCACGCTTGGCATCCAAAGCTTTCTTACGTGATTCCAATTCTGCTATAAGCATTTGGCGGCGCGAAGCTTCCTCTGCATCTGCTTTGGCCTGGATATTAATCTCTTGTACCTTGGCCTTAGCAACATTTACAATCTTTTCACCGGCAGCGCTAGCTCTTTCTTTAGCCTGGGCTAGAGAAACAGCAACCTCAGCAGCTGCATCTTGCTGTATTTTTTCAATTATCTTATTAGCTGCCATCGCCTTTGCCTCCTACTTCCTAGTTTCTGCGTCTTATAACTTAACACCATTAACCATGATGAAGGAGATCAAAAGAGAAAGTACGGCATAAGTTTCAACCATAGCTGTCAAAATAATACCTTTACCGGTTTCTTCAGGACGCTTAGCGCAAAGATAAATACCGGAGGCAGCAACTTTGCCCTGATAAATACCGGAGAGCAAACCACCAATACCAATAGGCAAACCGGAGAACAGCAATGCTAAACCTTGGAAAGTAGATAATTCTTTGATATTACCATCAATAACACCAATGTTCAAAACAATAATAAACGCTATCAACAAACCATAAATACCCTGTGTACCGGGCAATGCTTGCAAGACCAAAACGTTACCGAATTTATCAGGGTCTTCAGAAATAACGCCAGAACCTGCTTGACCTGCGATACCTACACCCATTGCACTGCCAACGCCAGCCAAAGCTGCTGCAATTGCTGCTCCTCCAAATGCTAGAGCCGTTCCTAAAGTAATCATAATGAAAAGCCTCCTTAAATTTGTCCTTTATTTTTAATTTTATTTAGTGATATTCATATACTTCGTTCTAATTGCCAGGGGCATGAACGCACGGCCACCGGTCTCATAGAATTTACCAAAAAACTCGATATACTGTAAACGACTACTATGTACGAAGGCACCTAGCACATTGATAACGATGTTGAAGAAATGGCCAAGAACCAAGAATACAACTGCTACGGCAATACCCAACGGACCTGATGCAATCAGCATCTGTGCGATAGTATTGATAACCATGGCAATAACACCGGTCGCAAGCCCTAGAGCAAACAAACGAGAATAACTGAGCAAGTCGCTCAAATAACCGCTGATGTTATAGAGAGCGAGCAAGCCGCCGGTAATCTTACCAAAGATACTCTTTTTGGCTCTGCCGCCAAAAATAACGATGATGGCCGCACCCAAAATCGCCATATTCTTACCTAGCGAACCCGGTACCAAACCCATGCACAAGAAACCGGCAAACATAATCAGCCAAGAAATCTGGTCACAGATGGCCCCCATCCAATCGCCTTGCTTAATGAGCATATACACCTTCAGTAACATACCACAAACCAGATGAATAGCACCTAGTCCAAAGCAGAGGACTAACATCTTGAGCGGCTCCTTCATCGGGACAAAGAGCAAGGGGTGCAGTTCCAAACCGAACCAACCGCCAAATAACGCTCCCCAAATAATAGTGGAGATACTACCGAAGAAAATTACCATAGCCAGCTTACCTGCAAAACCTTGCGGCTTGACTAGCTTCATTGCAATAAACAAGAGAATGGTCAGAACCAAACCATAGCCGGCATCGGACAACATCATGCCAAAAAAGATAAAGTGGAACGGTGCCATGGCAAAATCTGGGTCGATAGACCCAGCCTTAGGTCGCGAATAAAGCTCAATAACCGATTCATAAGGTCTAATAAAAGCTGGATTCTCCATCTCGGTCGGCGGTATTTCACCTTCCGCTGGCTCAAAAAACTCCAATTGATAAGCGGCCGTTACACTCTTAACCGCTTTCTCAACTTCTTTGGTTCTATCAACACGCACCCAGCCTTGTACAAAGAAGGTCTTTTGGGTTTCCGTGCCGCCGTTAGCCAGTCTTTCCTCTCTGGCCGCCAGCTGATCATAGTAAAGCTCTACTTCTTTTTTCTTCTGTGCAACTTTTTTCGCTTCTGCTTCCAATTCGTCCGCCAAAGATGTCTTCATCTTGGACGCATTCGTCAAATCCTTGGCAATATCGGCAGCTAGCCCCGTTCTTTTGGGGAAGACCACATCAGTGAAGTCATGCTCTTTGAGGAAATGTTTGACTTGTGCTGCTGCCGTTCGGTGAGCAAAGACAACGATTGCCCTGCCTTCCGGTGCTTCCTTGAGGACGATAGTTTCGGCCAAAAGCCCTTTGATGTCGGAAAGAAAATCATCTTTTTCTAATTCCGGCAAGTAGCCCGCGAAATAAACACTGGTTTGCGTCGACGCTAGTTCTTCCAAAGGAATGTCCAAATCTATCCAAGGCGCCAAGGCCTCCACCTGAGCCAGCATGGAAGCAGCCTCATTACGCAGTGAGGAAATCTTCGTCGCCAGGGTATCTACCTGTTCGGTTAATTTCTCGCCGTCATCTGACTCTTCCAGAAAAGCATCATAGGATATATTGGGTCTAGGTTCCAACAAGGAACTCTTTTTACCATGGATATCAATAAACTTCAAGGCATCCTTAGTTTTGTCTATCTGCGTCCCTACATCTTCTATGCCCGGCAACGATACTTTCTCGTTTTCGGGAATCAGCATGATGCTGCCACTTTTTTGCAAAGATAGCAAAATCGCGTCGCGGTCTTCTTTGAGTGCGTACAAAGTTGCTTTTTTCATTCCAATAAGCATCTTAGACCACAACCTTTTCTACAATATACGCTACAGCAGCGGGAACTTTTTCTCTAGCTTTCAAAGTACCGGCTCTATCGCGCAATGTTCTTTCGTTTATCACGCTCTTGGCCTTCACCGCAGCCGCAGCTTCAGCCTTGGCTACTGTGTCTTTGGCTGCCCTGCGCGCCTGCACTACTAGCTCATCAGCGTGTTGTTTAGCATTATCTTCCGCCTCTCGAAGCATATTGCGAGCGGTAATGACAGCCCCCTTCTTACTTGCGTCAGCTGCGGCCTCCGCAGCCTTAATATCATCAAGCATGGACAATGTTTTCACCACCTTTACCTTGCTAAATTATCTCACAAACTCATACAACAATGTTTCTATTCTACAAAACATTCTTAAATCCT
>JAQUUF010000061.1 GCA_028693975.1 Acidaminococcaceae bacterium | reverse complement strand
CGTAGTACCCATAGCATTAATGGTGTCAATGAACAACTTACTACCAGGAGTACGCAGCTTCATACCCTTCAAATCTTCCGGAGTCTTGATAACTTTGTTAGTAATCAAATTACGGAAACCAAAGACATAATCCAAGGCTAAAACCTTAACACCTTTTTTCTCAGCCTTAGCTACCATATCTTTGACCAAAGGAGTTTCAATCATCTTCTCATATTCATCATAGCTTTGATACAACATTGGTCCCACCAAAGGCTTGAAATCCGCTACATAATCACCCAAATAAGAAGGGTCTTCTACACTAATAAAATCTGCACCGTTAGCAACCTGCTCCAAGCCATCTTTGTAGCAAGGCAATTGATTTTGTCCGTAACATTGGATTTCAACTCTGCCCTTAGTTTTTTCTTTAATTCTGCCTGCAACTAATTCCATAGATTTGTACAGTTGCTCGTCCGGAGAAAAGACGTGGCTTAACTTAATAACCAATTTCTTGTCGCTGCCACCAGCTGCTTTGTTGTCCGCTGCCTTATTGCCTCCGCATCCAGTCAAAGCAAACAAAGCCAATCCTGTCATTACCACAACCATCATCTTGCTCAGTTTCATTAGTACTCCCCCTTGAGTGTTGAATTTTATTAAATTTTATATTTCTGTAACTATATTAACAAGTAAATATTAACATCTCCCTTAACAAAAGTCAACAAAATAAAAAACTCCTTCTCGGCTCACTGTCTAGCTTTGTGGCATTTAAAAGCCCTACGGGATTGTCATTGTCCCGCTTGCTTTTCTAAAATTTTAGTGTTATTATTTAGTTGAAATTTGTTAAACTTTTGTTAATTATTTGTTAAGGAGCGATATTATGACAATGATTTTTGCCCACCGCGGCTTTTCCGGCTACTATCCCGAAAATACTATGCTAGCCTTTCATAAAGCAGCTGAAACAGCTTGTACCGGTATTGAGTTGGATGTGCAGCTCTCCAAAGATGGTCAGTTAGTAATTATGCACGATGAAACACTGGATAGAACCACTAACGGCAGCGGTTATCTCAAAGACCACACCCTCAAAGAATTGAAGGCACTTAAGGTCGGCGTTAATTTCCCCAACGCTCCCGAACAAACTATCCCTACTTTGGAAGAATATTTCGAATTTATCTGCACCACGGATAAAATTACTAATATTGAACTCAAAACCGGACTTTTTGAATATGAAGATATCGAAGATAAATTGGTCAAAATGGTGAAGGACTTCAAGCTAGAGAAGCAAATCTGGTTCTCTTCCTTTAATCATTACACTCTAGCTCGTATCCAAGAAATCTATCCCGCAGCCGTTTGTGGTCTTCTGATGGATACTTGGTTAATTGATGTGGCGCAATATGCCGCTGACCGTAGAGCAGCTACCGTCAACGCCTGCAGTGCCTTCTGTGCTCTGCCTGGCATGCCTGCTTCTCTCCACGCCGTCGGCGTCGGCGTCCAGGCCTGGACACCTAACGAGCCGGAGATAATGCAAAAGTTAATCGCCAACGAAGTTGACAGTTTAATTACCAATTATCCTGACAAAGCCGCCATCCTCTTGGGACGCAGCAAATAATTAAGGGTGTCATGATGAAGAAAAAAGTTACTATCAAGGATTTATCTCTACAACTTAATATTTCCACGGCCACCATCTCCATGATTCTCAACAAACGCAATATTGAGCGGTTTGCCCCTGAAACTATCCAAAAAGTTTACCAGCTAGCGGAGGATAGCGGTTATCGCACTAAGCGTCAACGCAGCCTATCTCTGGTGGGTCCTACGGATAAGCTTATCTTTATTATCTGTCCTTCTTTGTTTAATCCTTTTTATACGACGATTATTCAGGGCATCGAAAGCTTAGCTCGCCCCAAAGGCTATACCACTTCTATCCATACTACTTATTGGAACAAAGCTACCGAAGCAGCTATTATGGAACAGGCCCGTGAAATGCATGTAGCCGGAGTAATCTTCACTATGATTCCGCAACAGACAGAGCTAGCGTATAAGCTGGGGAATGATTTACCCGTGGTTACTATTGGCGATAAACAAGAGAACTTGGACCTAACTTCTGTAGATATGGATAATTATAATGCCGGTGTTCAGATAGCCGAACATTTGTGGGCAAAAGGCCACAAACATATTGCCTACCTTTCCACCACGATTAACCAAGAGCACTCTTCCCGGCTAAGGCGTTTGGAAGGTTTGCAGGCAGTTTATCAGCAGCAGGCAGATGCTTCCTTAACAGTCCTCTCGCAGAACGTTACCCCCGAATATGAATTAAATACCCCTGAAATAGAATTTCAAGTAGGTCATACACTTACCGAAAAGTGTCTGAGCCATCACCCACGGGTAACGGCCATTGTCTGTATCAATGACATGGTCGCCTATGGCAGCGCCGCAGCACTACAGGAACATAAACGTAACATCCCTCAAGCTATGGCACTCTGCGGCTTCGATAATATTTTCCCATCTAAGCTACCTGGTCTGGGGCTGACAACAGTGGACCATGCCCTACCCCTTTGTGGCAAAAGCGCCTTTCAGTTGTTACTGCAAGCAATTGACGCTGCTGCTAATCCTCTCCAACCCAGTCACATAACCCATGTCGAATACAAAAGCAAACTAGTCATTCGTCAAACAACGTAAGAAACACCAGTAAATAAATAATATTAATATCGATTCATAGAAGTTGGATTTCTAGGTGCTTTCCGTAATATCTATTCATAATTGTTGGGTTTCTAGGTGCTTTCCGTTAATTCTAGTTCACAATGCTGATTTCGCTAGTTCGACCGAGCTTGTCAGACAAGCTGCAAGCCGACCTAGCAAGCTATGTCGGGTCTCACGGCACTTATCAGTCATGGTTCACAAACGAATCAACGTCAAATGCACCTATCTACCCAACTCTTATGAATAAAATAACGTTATACCAAAAAGACACTTCGCATGACGAGGCTACCTGAAACAAATGACTGTCTGAGCAGTTTACTGCGAGTTCATTTATTTCAGGAGCCGAATCTGTGAAGTGTCTTTATTTACAGCTTATACCTTATATCTTCTTTTTCAACTGATTATAGACTTTCTTCTGTTCACGTACAATCTCTTTGCCCATTTCCACCTGCTTAGCATTAAGAGCAAAAGCCGGTCCGCCGTAAGAAGTACGAGCAGCCACACAATGCTCAGGCTGCAAGGCTACCAGCAAATCTTCCTCAAACAAAGGAGACATCTGCTTGTATTCTTCCAGAGTAATCTCTGTAAGCAGCTTGCCCTCGGCAATAGCATAAGCTACCGCCTTGCCTACTACGGCATGAGCCTGTCTGAAGGGCAAACCTTTGCGTACCAGATAGTCAGCCAAATCCGTAGCATTAGAGAAATCATTATGCACCGCTGCTGCCATCTTATCCTTGTTGACCTTCATGGTAAGGATCATATCCTTGTACACCAGTAAAGAAAACTTTACCGTATCAATAGCGTCAAAGAAGCCTTCCTTATCCTCTTGCAAATCCTTGTTATAAGTCAACGGCAAACCCTTCAAGGTTGTCAGCATAGCCATCAAATGACCATAGACACGCCCCGTCTTGCCACGTACCAATTCAGAAATATCAGGATTTTTCTTTTGCGGCATCATAGAAGAACCAGTGGCAAAAGCATCATCCAATTCAATAAAACCAAACTCGGTACTGGACCACAAACAAATCTCTTCACTAAATCTGCTTAAATGCATCATCGTGATAGAAGCAAAAGACAAGAACTCCAACACATAATCCCTATCGCTGACGGCGTCCATACTATTACCATAAACTGCACCAAAGTTCAATTCTTTGGCAACTTGGAAACGGTCAATGGGCAAAGTAGTGCCGGCTATAGCGCCAGCACCCAAAGGCATCAGATCAGCTCCGGCCCATACGCCTTGCAAACGACGAAAGTCTCTTTGCAGCATGTTAAAATATGCCAACAGATGATGCGCCAAAGTAATGGGTTGCGCTCTTTGCAAATGAGTATAACCCGGCATCAAGGTCTTATTATGTTTCTTAGCCAGAGTCAACAGAGCATTCTCGAACTCAATTAAGAGCTCCATAATCTCTGTGACTTCTCGCTTCATATACATATGCATATCTAGCGCCACTTGGTCATTACGACTACGAGCAGTGTGGAGACGAGCCCCTGCACTGCCAATAGCGGCGGTCAAACGCGCTTCAACATTCATATGAATGTCTTCTAGCTCCACAGAGAAATCAAACTCCCCTGCTTCAATATCAGACAAAATTTTATTCAAACCAGCTACGATTTGCTTATTATCCTCTTGGCTGATAATCCCTGTCCTACCCAACATATTCGCATGTGCAATACTGCCGCGGATATCTTCATGGTATAGTCTCTTATCAAACTCAATGGAGGCATTAAAGGCATCTACCATAGCATTAGTGTTTTTACTGAATCTTCCACCCCAGAGCTTAGCCATCTTATTTCAACTTTTTCTGCTTCATAAGAGCACGAACAGTCAAAGGCAGGCCA
This sequence comes from Acidaminococcaceae bacterium, assembly GCA_028693975.1. Classification (GTDB taxonomy): domain Bacteria; phylum Bacillota; class Negativicutes; order Acidaminococcales; family Acidaminococcaceae; genus JAQUUF01. The sequence continues at coordinate 2,491 of JAQUUF010000061.1, read as the reverse complement.
AACAAAGTGATGAAACCGGTAGCATCAGCTTGGTTGTATACTTCATCTTCGCCGAAGGTTACATATTCTTGACTGTACAAGGAATAAGGAGATTTGCTGCCAGCACTGATAATATTACCTTTGTATAACTTCATGCGAACTACTCCGGTAACAGTCTTTTGTGTTTCGTTCACGAAAGCATCCAAAGCTTCACGCAAGGGGCTGAACCACATACCATCATAAACTAGCTCAGCATACTTATTAGCAATTAATTCTTTGTAGTGGTAAGTAGCACGGTCTAAGCACAAGTTTTCCAATTCGTTATGTGCATAATAGATAATAGCGCCGGCAGGAGTTTCATAAACACCACGGGACTTCATACCTACCAAACGGTTCTCAACCATGTCGCAGATACCTACGCCATTGCGAATACCAATCTCATTTAATTTAGCTACAATCTTAGCAGGAGACAATTTCTTGCCATTAACTTTGACAGGTACGCCTTCTTTGAACTCTAATTCTACATACTCAGCTTTGTTAGGAGCCTTCTCTGGAGTTTTGGTAACAATGAACAGGCTGTCCTTAGGTGCATTCCAAGGATCTTCCAAATCGCTGCCTTCATGGGACAAATGCCACATATTGCGGTCCATGCTATAGTCATGTTTCTTGGTTCCTGGTACGGGGATGTTGTGGGCTGCTGCATAATCCATGGCATCTTCACGGCTGCGAATACCCCACTCACGCCAAGGTACGATAACCTTCAGCTGAGGAGCAAGAGCATGTACAGATAATTCAAAACGTACTTGGTCATTGCCTTTGCCGGTTGCACCATGAGCTACAGCATCAGCGCCTTCCTTCAAAGCAATCTCAACTAATTTTTGAGAAATCAAAGGACGAGCAAAGGAAGTGCCCAGAAGATATTTCTTCTCATAAACTGCGCCAGCTTTTACTGTAGGCCACACATAGTCGCTGATGAACTCTTCTTTCAAATCCAGGATGTAGCATTTGCTAGCACCGGATTTGATAGCTTTGGCGCGAACTGGTTTTAATTCATCGCCTTGCCCCAAGTCAGCGGTGACAGCGATAACTTCACAATTATCATAGTTTTCTTTTAACCAAGGGATAATGCAAGATGTATCCAAACCACCGGAATAAGCCAATACAACCTTTTTAATTTTCTTAGGAGCCTTGACTTCTATATGTGCTGCCTTTTTAACAACTGCTTCTTTGGTCTCAGGTGTTACTTTTTTGGCTGCTGCCTTTTTGACAGAAGCTTTTTTAGCAGGAGCTGCCTTCTTTTTAGGTGTAGCTTTCTTGACAACTTCTGTTTTTTCTGCTGGCTCTACAGTGTTTTCAGGTACTGCATTTGTTTCAGGCGTTACAATTTTTTCCATCGATAATTCCCTCCAAATATCTTTTTTATAATCTTTCATCACTCATCAAGAGTGCCATGATGGCTTTTTGTACATGCAATCTATTCTCAGCTTGATCAAAAATCGCTGCTTGCGGACCTTCCATTACCTCCTCGGTTATTTCCTCACCCCGATGTGCCGGCAAACAATGTAGCACCATTGCATCGCTACGTCCGAGAGCCAATAATTCTTTATTAATCTGGTAATCATGCAAATCTTGTTGACGCTTGGCCTTCTCAGCTTCCTCACCCATCGAAGTCCACACATCTGTATAGAAGACATCGGCACCCTTAGCTGCTTTTTGCATATCTTCTTCGACACTAATAGTAGCGCCGGTCAAAGCTGCGTCTTCCTGTGCCTCGCGAACAATTTCCGGATTAGGCTGGTAGCCTCGGGGGCTAGCACAAACCATATTCATGCCCACTTTGGCACAAGCAAACATTAAAGAATGGGCCATATTGTTACCATCACCCACATAGACCAATTTGCGGCCCTTTAATACTTCCTTATGCTCTAAGATAGTAAACATATCAGTCAGAGCTTGACAGGGATGCAAGAGATCTGTCAAACCATTGATAACAGGAATAGTAGCATACTTGGCCAGCTCAATAACTGACTCATGGGAAAAAGTTCTAATCATAATGCCGTCTACCATTCTCGATAGTACCCGAGCCGTATCACGCACCGGTTCGCCACGGCCTATCTGGCTAGTAGCATCGTTTAAGTAAATGGGATGTCCTCCCAATTGATGAAACCCTGTCTCAAAAGAAACTCTTGTCCGGGTAGAAGCTTTGGAAAACAACATCGCCAAAGTCTTGCCTTTCAAGTATTCATGAGATTCACCTTGTTTTAATTTGCGCTTTAGTTTGGCTGACACATCCAAGATAGTGGCAACTTCACCTACGGACAAATCATGTATAGATATCAAATCCTTATTTTTTAAGCCCATTTATCATCTCACCTCAAAACACTGCCAAAGCTTGGTCAAGCGCAGCTACGACGGTATCAATTTCCTTTGCAGTTACAATCAACGGTGGTACGAACCGCAATACGTTCCCCGCAGTACAGTTAATAATAACACCGTGTTCCAAACAGTGCTC
>JAQUUF010000060.1 GCA_028693975.1 Acidaminococcaceae bacterium | reverse complement strand
GATATCTGTCATATTTATGACAACTCGGTGGAACCTTTTAGGATATTTAAGAAGCGTAAAGATAGTCTGTTTGTTTGGGAATCACCCCTGTGGAGCAAGGAGCAGATAGTTGATTTGGTGCTCAATGGTAAAAGGACAAAAAAGAAACAGTAGTGATTAACCCAGGCAGCAGCGCAGTAGGCTTTTGCTTGGGTTTTTTGATGATAAAAAGCCGAAAAGGCCCGTTTCCATTGGTTTATTTTTGTTATAATTATAGTAGTAAGTTTAATTTAAAAGGTGGCATAGGTTATGGGCGTATATCAAGATTTGTTATCTGGCAAAACAAAATTATCTTTGGTTGGTCTGGGCTATGTAGGTATGCCTATTGCGGTGGCTTTTGCCAAGCATGTGCAGGTGGTGGGGTTTGACCTTAATGAGCATAAGATTGCTCTCTACCGCGAGGGGATTGACCCGACGCAGGAGGTGGGTGACGCCGCTATCCGTCAGACTAAGGTGGATTTTACTGCTGATGAGACTAGATTGCGTGAGGCTAGATTCCACATAGTGGCAGTACCGACACCGGTTAATCAGGACAAAACGCCGGACTTGGCTCCAGTCATTGGTGCTAGTACTATTTTGGGGCGTAATTTGACGGCTGGCAGTATCGTGGTGTATGAATCTACTGTGTATCCCGGGGTAACAGAAGAGGTGTGTGTGCCGATTCTGGAGCAGCAATCCGGTCTTAAATGCGGCGTTGATTTTACGGTGGGTTATTCGCCGGAGCGGATTAATCCCGGGGATAAGAAGCATCGACTAGAGAATATTGTGAAGATTGTTAGTGGTATGGACGCAGCGACGAGAGAGGAAATTGCACTGGTCTATGAGTTGGTTATTGCCGCCGGCGTGCATAGAGCTTCTTGCATCAAAGTAGCAGAAGCAGCCAAGCTGATGGAGAATAGTCAGCGCGATATTAATATTGCTTTTGTTAATGAACTGGCAATGGCTTTTGATTGTATGGATATTGATACCAATGAGGTCATTGATGCCATGAATACCAAGTGGAATGCGCTGGGCTTCCGTCCAGGTCTGGTGGGTGGTCACTGTATTGGCGTGGACCCTTATTATTTTGTCTACGAAGCGGAGAAGCTGGGCTATCATAGCCAGATAGTACTTAGCGGACGCAAGATTAACGACGGTATGGGGGCCTTCGTCGCCGATGCTACCATTAAGCAGCTGGTTAAAGCCGGCAAAGTGGTACGTGCTGCCAAGGTGGTTATTCTGGGTTTGACCTTCAAGGAGAATTGCCCTGATATTCGTAATAGCAAGGTGGCCGATATAATCCATCGTTTGCAGTCCTATGATATCGAGCCCTTGGTCTGTGACCCTTGGGCCGACGCCGCTGAGGCCAAGGCCGTCTATGGCGTGGATTTGGTGCCACTAGATAAGATAGCTGCGGTAGACTGTTTGGTTTTTGCTGTGGCGCATCGAGAATTCACGGCTATGACCCTAGAGCAGATAGACAAGCTCTATCGTCCCATGGCGCAGGAGGAAAAAGTATTGGTGGATGTCAAAAATATATTCGGGCGTGAGTTACTGGCAAAAACTGGTTATAGATTCTGGAAGTTGTAATTTATACGGAAGTTGAGTGATAAGATGAAATACTATTCTTGCTCCTTACTCGTTAAGTGTAGAGTTGCCAAGAATGGCAACAGAAATGGCTGGCGTCTACAGACGTTGGTCAGTTTTCTGTTGCTTTTTTTTGTATTTTGTGTAGTGCTTCCTCCTTCCGCAAGAGCAGAAGAGGCCAAACAGGTACTGTTCATAAGTTCTTATTCGCTAGACTGGGAGAGTGTACCCAAACAGATAGATGGAATTAATGCGGAAATTGGTAATAGTGCTGATATGCACTATCTCTTTATGTATGGTAAGGATTTGGAACCCAAGCTGGCTCAAGAGCGGGCGATTGTTTCGGTACAAACGATGTTGAAGGTGCGGCCTAAGTTCGATGTAATAATTGTTGGTGATGATTTGGCTTTAGAATTTGTATTAGCTCATCGCGAGCAGTTTTTTGGACGTACGCCCATAGTTTTTGAGGGCATCAATTCCAAGAGTTTGGCGGCTAAGGCTTCGCGTGAGCCGGGCATTACCGGTGTAGTAGAGAGCTTTGATATGGAAAATTCCCTTGCTGTAGCTCGGAGCATCTATCCACATGCTACTCGGGTGATAGGCATTTCTGATGATACAATAACAGGACGAGGCACTACTTCACAGTTCATGGACTGTCGGGCTGCCTTTCCCGATGTGCAGTTTGAGGTTTTGAATACTTCTAAGCTGACGGGAGAGGAGATCAAAACTCAACTAGCGAGCTTTGCTCCTGAGAAAGATATTTTGTTTTATCTAGTTTTTTCTGAGGACAAAGATGGTATCCGCTACAGCGCCAAAATTAGCACTTCATTAGTAGAGCAGTATAGCAAAGTGCCTGTTTTTAAAACTGATGAAATAGGGTTTAAGTATGGGGTGCTAGGTGGCAAGATATTGTCCTACAAGACAATGGGAGAGGCCACTGGCAAAATGGTCAGGTCTATCCTGCAGGGGAGCAATCCCAACGATATGCCAGTCACTATGATACCGACGAACTATACCTTTAATGCGGAAGCCCTAGACAGATACCATATTCCGCGTAGCAAGTTACCTGCCAACAGTATTATCATTGATAACAGTCCTTCTTTCTATGAGAAGAATAAAGAAGTTTTGCGGCCACTTTTTGGCATTATGGGTATTTTAATAGTTGTGGCGGTGCTAGTAGTACTGGATAATTTGCGTCGGCGCCAGTTGAACAAGCAGTTGGTACACGCCCAAGAAGAACTACTGCTCTCGGAGAAAAGTTTGTCCGCCGCTATTAAGCATGCCGAACTGCTTTACTGGGAGTACTACCCTCAGAGCCATGTTGCTTTGGAAGGTTTGACCTGTCAGACTTTGCTGGGAGTGCCGGCTAGAATGGGGAATTATCCTCAGTCCTTGTATGATAGAGGTATTATTATGTCGGAGGATATGCCGGTTGTTACCAAGATGTATGCGGATATTGATGCTGGGGTGGAGAACGTGACTTGCGATGCGCGGCTCTTGCAGCAAGGCGTTTATTGCTGGGAGCGTATACGCTATACCGTTATACAGCGTGATAAACAAGGTTGCCCCTACAAGGTGGTGGGGACAGCTGTCAGCATCCAGCGCGAGAAGAATATGGAGCAGCGTTATTTGGACCAGCTTAATAATCGCAAAGTTTTGGGCTCATTGTCCAAGGCTTATTGCAGTATTAACATCAGTGACAATAAGGTGATGGAAAATACAGGTATGTTAGAAGGCGAATATCAAGATTATGGCGCTAACGCTGATGCTTTGCTAACGGAGTTGCATAAAAGAGTAATGGCTGGCAATAAGCACCAAGAGGCTTTAACTTTGACCGATTGCGCTAGTTTGAACAAAGCCTTTGCTCAAGGAAACACGCACTTTGAGATGGAGTTATTGTATGCTTTTAAGTTAAACAAGCCAACTTGGGTTAATGGGATTTTGGATATTTTGGAGAACCCTTTGACTGGTAAATTAGAGGCGTTCTTCTTCTTGGTGGATATACAACAACAGAAGATGAAAGAATTGCAGTATAAGACGCACTTGGAGGAAGCTTTGGCTGCGGCGGAGAAGGCCAATGTAGCTAAGAGTGAGTTCCTGTCCACTATGTCCCATGAGATACGCACCCCGATGAATGTTATTGCCGGGTTTACCGGTATAGCTCTAGCCGAGTGCCAAGACCCTGCTATTGCTTCTTATCTACGCAAGATAACCTTCTCCAATACTTTGTTGCTTGGTATTATTAACGATGTTTTGGATATGAACAAGTTAGAGAGTAATAAAGTTGCTTTGCAGCTAGAGACGGTTGCTCCACGCGAGTTTTTATCTGCGATGCAGGAATTGGTAGAGCCACAGATGCGTGAAAAACATATTGATTTTGTAGTGGAGTATGTAGATGAATTACCGGCGGCGGTTAAGTTGGATAAACTACGTTGCCAGCAAATCTTTATGAACATTTTTAGCAATGCTGCCAAATTCACTAATGAATATGGCAAGGTGGAGCTTATCGTTAAATGCCTAAAAACTGACGACGGCAAATGTCTCATTACGACTATTGCCAAAGACAATGGCATTGGCATGAGTCCGGAGTTCCAAAAGAAATTATTCTTGCCTTTTGTGCAAGAGAACGATGTTCGCGTCAGTAAATATACAGGCACAGGGCTAGGCATGGCCATCGTCAAGAATTTGATAGCTATTATGGGTGGCAGCATTAGCGTCCGTAGTACCAAAAACGTGGGTACGGAATATACGATAGAACTGCCCTTGGAGCTAGGTAATCCAGTTGATATTAAGGAAGCGGGGGCTCACATTGGTACCTTTGAAACGCCACAGTTTACCGGCAAGCGTATCCTTTTGGCTGAAGACCAACCGCTTAATGTGGAGATTGCTACTCGTCTTTTGCGCAAGCAAGGCTTTAGCGTAGATACGGTAGTCAACGGTCAAGAGTGTTTGGAGCGTTTTGAAGCTGCGGCACAGGGGTATTATGCGGCTATTTTGATGGATATCCGTATGCCGATAATGACGGGGCTAGAGGCGGCACAGGCGATACGCCGCTTAGAGCGCAACGATGCCAAGGCAATTCCTATTATCGCTATGACGGCTAATGCTTTTGTCACAGATAGAGATGAAGCTTTGGCGGCCGGGATGAATGACCATGTAGCCAAGCCGGTGGAGCCACAAGTGCTATATAATACACTGGCCAAATATATTCTTTGATCAACAACTAAACTAAACCAAGGGGTAACTCGTTCCCCCTTGGTTTTTCCATTGTTTAGAGTGAGCTTTTGGTGTATAATATTATATTATCTAAATTTAGGTGAAGGAGGCTTCCTATGAGCTTTGCACAATTGAAAGTTGCTCCCCGTTTGGTGGAGCTGTTAGCCCACAATGGCATCAAGAAACCTATGCCCGTGCAGGAACAGGCTATCCCTGCGTTGATTAATGGCCGTGATGTTATTGCTAGAGCACAGACAGGTACTGGCAAAACTTTGTCTTTTGTTATTCCTCTCTTGCAGAAGGTACAGCCCGAGCAGAAGTATGTACAGGCTCTGGTTGTCGCTCCTACGCGCGAGCTGGCGTTGCAGATTACTAATGAAATTAAAAAACTATTAGGTGATTCTGGCCTTAAGGTGCTTACCGTCTGTGGTGGACGTGATTTTGAGGAGCAAAAGAATAAATTAGCCAAGAATGTTCAGATTATGGTGGGTACACCAGGCCGTTTGCTGGACCATCTGCGTAAGGGTACTACTAATCTGGGCGGTGTACGTTATTTTGTGTTGGATGAAGTGGATGAGATGCTAGAGCAAGGCTTCGGCGATGAGATTGGTCAGCTCTTGGAACTAACCCCGGCCGAGCACCAGACTATGCTGTGCAGTGCTACTTTGAGTGAGGAAGTGCGCAAGCTGGGTAAGAAGATTACCAAGAATTGTGCTCTGATAGATATTGAGCCCAAGCAAGCTACAGTAGAGAGTATTGAGCAGATTTGCCTCAAAGTGTCCGAAGCGAAGAAGATGACGGCACTGGAGACTTTGATAGAGCGTTTTAATCCTTATCTGATGTTGGTATTCTGCCATAGCAAGGAAAGAGCAGTGGAGGTAGCTGATGCTCTAGGCCTGCGTGGCTATAATGTGGATGTATTGCATGGTGATATGTCGCAGACCAAACGCAAGACGGTAATGAAGAATTTCCGTACAGCTAAGCTCCAGATTCTGGTAGCAAGCGATATTGCGGCTCGTGGGCTGGATGTAGAGGGCGTAACCCATGTCATTAATTATGATATTCCCCATGATGCGTCTTGGTATGTGCATCGTATCGGCAGGACAGGACGCGCAGGCAAAGATGGCATTGCCGTGACCTTCTATACCGAGGAAGAGGGACGTTGGCTCAAGAATATCGAGAGCAAGCTGAATATTAACTTAGAGAGGCAGAATCTGGCAGGCGATACAGTAGCTAGACGGGTGAAGGCAGCAACTTCCAAATCTAGACCTGCTACGAGCAAAAGTAGTAAGGCCAAAACAGATAAGCCCAAAACCGGTAAGGCCAAAACTGCACTAGGCAAGAGCAGCAAGCCTAAGGCAGCCAAACCCACAGGGGCAAGAATGCTGTGGGACCGAATAAGCGTGGCACCAAGTTCGCCGAGGCCTCCCGCAAAACAAAACCGAAAGGTGAGAAAAAGAATGACGCAGGAACAGACGAGCGCAAACGCAAAACCCTCCGAGGCAAGCGAGCCGGTCAAAATAGAGACAGGTAAAAGAGACTTTTATATTGTTATTACCGGTGATGGCGGTGCGGCAGATGTCTTGAGCGATAGCCGCAGAGATGCTTTGACGGCTTTGGCTAAGATTTTGCACGGCCTTAGAGCGATTGCCCTGCAGGGTGTGCTCGATAAACTAATTGTGAATGTTAGCAAGATAGAAACTTACCCGGGCTTAGCCTGTGAGCAGGTGGATAAGGTAGTGCTTACTACTCATGTAGCTTGTGAGCAGAAGATAGCTGTGCTAGAGCAAGCTCTCACCAACATTAAACTTGTGTTGGCTGATGTGTGCATAGAAGATGAAGTTAATGTCAGGATTCAGATGCTAGAAGATACTGAAGAAGGAAATGAGGCGTAGGTAATGATGGATGAAGTAAGAGTAAGGTTTGCTCCCAGCCCCACTGGGTATTTGCATATTGGCGGTGCGAGGACGGCCTTGTTCAACTGGCTTTTTGCGAAGAGCCACGGCGGTAAATTAGTATTGCGTATTGAAGACACAGATACTGAAAGGCTTAAAGAAGATTCTGTTAGTCAAATCTTAACTAGCTTGCAATGGTTGGGACTGAATTGGGACGAGGGCCCGGAAGTAGGAGGCGATGTAGGCCCCTATCATCAGTCAGAGCGTTTGGAGCTTTATCGCAAGGTCTGCGATAAGCTGTTAGCTGAAGGTAAAGCTTATTACTGCTTCTGTAGTGCCGAAGATCTAGAAGCACAGCGAGAGCAACAAAGAGCTGCTA
>JAQUUF010000059.1 GCA_028693975.1 Acidaminococcaceae bacterium | reverse complement strand
CGAAAGGTAAACTGAATGAAGCAATTGCAGCGGCTATGGAGTTGCGTACCCAAGGTCTTAGCGCCAAGCTTGCGGAACAAGCTCTGGAGCAAGACGAAGCTGAGGACGCTTTGGCGGCGAATGATTGTTGTCGTTGTTTATACATTGGTAAATGAGGTGCGAAATGGACGAATATATTACTATTGCGCTTCCCAAAGGGAAGCTGTTTAAGAAATCTGTAGAGCTTTTGGCTCAGGTTGGTTATAGTGCCGACAATGTGGTGGAAGATTCTCGTAAATTAGTTATTACTAACGAAGCGGCTAAGGTGCGCTTTATTATTACCAAAACGGTGGACTTGCCCACTTATATAGAATATGGTGCGGCGGATATCGGCATTATTGGTAAGGATGTTTTACTGGAAGAGGGCAAGGATGTATACGAATTGCTAGACCTAGGGTTTGGCAAATGCCGGTTGATGCTAGCTGTGCCAGAAGCTAAGCAGCGTCCCAAGCTGACCGACTATGCACATTTGCGGGTAGCTACCAAGTACCCTAACTGTGCCAAGCAATATTTTGATAAGTTGGGCGTGCAGATGGAAATAATCAAGCTCAACGGTTCTATAGAATTAGGACCTTTAATTGGTTTATCGGAACTGATTGTGGATATTGTGGAAACAGGAACTACCTTACGAGAAAATAAGTTGAAAGAAATAGATAGTGTTTATACCGCAACGGCTAGATTGATTGCTAACAGGGTGAGTTTCAAATTGAAGTTTGCCCGTTTGAACAAATTAGTGCAAGATTTGCAAAAGATACTTGAGGAGGAAGCAAAATGAAAATCATAGATGCCAGAAAAATGACAGCTCGCCAAATGGCTGCCCTAATGCAAAAAAAAGCTTTTGATGAATGTACACTGTCACCTAATGTGCAAGCCGGTGTTACGGCTATGTTTGGGGAGCCACTGACGGCTGCGCAAGTGGTGGATAAGATTGTTAGCGGTGTACGCGAGGATGGAGATAAAGCTTTAAATTATTACACCAAGCTTATCGATAAAGCTGACCTTAACGCCAAGAATATTAAAGTAACAGCTAAGGAGTTTGCCGCAGCAGAGAAGGTTGTGAAACCAAGGGTAATGCAAGCTATCAAAAATGCTATTGCTAATGTACGTAAGTTTCATGAAGAGCAAATGCCCAAGACTTGGTTGACTAATAGAGAATATGGCTCGTTATTGGGACAAAAGTTTACTCCTGTTGATTCCGTCGGTATTTATGTACCGGGGGGAACGGCAGCTTATCCGTCTTCGGTAATTATGAATGCAGTTCCTGCCATGGTAGCTGGTGTTCCCAGAATCGTTATGGCCGTGCCTCCTGGCAGGGATGGCAAGGTTAATCCTTATGTACTGGCCACAGCCAAGGCTATAGGAATTACAGAAATATTTAAGATGGGTGGGGCTCAAGCTGTGGCCGCTTTGGCGTTTGGTACCAAAACGGTTCCCAAAGTAGAGAAAATAACTGGGCCTGGCAATATTTTTGTTACTTTGGCCAAAAAAGCAGTGTATGGTCACTGCGATATCGACATGTTGGCCGGACCTAGTGAGATATTGGTAGTAGCGGACAAAACTGCTAACCCGGTCTATCTGGCAGCAGATTTGCTGAGCCAGGCAGAGCATGACCCTTTGGCTAGTGCTATTTTGGTCACGGATGACGAAGCAACGGCTCAGGCAACAGCCAAAGAGGTAGAGCAACAAAAAGCAGCCTTGCCACGACAAGCTATCGTAGAGCTCTCTTTGGCTAATCAGGGTAAGATTATTATTGCCAAAGATATGGACACAGTTATAGAAATGGCCAATATTTCTGCTCCTGAGCATATGGAGATTAATACCCAAGACCCGTTTGCTCTCTTGCCTTATATTCGCAATGCTGGTGCTATCTTCTTGGGTGCTTATTCTCCTGAGCCCTTGGGTGATTATTATGCCGGACCTAATCATATTTTGCCGACCGGTGGTACTGCCAAATTCTATTCAGTACTTAATGTAGAAACCTTTATGAAAAAGACCAGAATTATTGCTTATACAGAAAAAGCCTTAAGCGCTGCTTCTGACGATATTATTGCCATGTCAGAAGCCGAAGGCTTACAAGCACATGCTAATGCTATCAAGGTGAGGAAAGGAAAGAAAACAAAATGATGTTATGCAGACCGCGCTTTAGTTTGAAAAAAATGGAAGGCTACAGTGTGGAGACGATACCGGAAGCAGATATTATCGTCAATGCCAATGAAACCAATTGGAACTTGCCTGCTAGTATTGTAGAAGAAGTGCAGCGCACTGTTAGCAAATTTGCTTTTAATCGCTATCCACCCATGCATGGTGAAGATTTGTCGGAGACACTGGCACGAGACTTGCGTGTGGGGGCCAATAATATTATTTTGGGTAATGGTTCTAGTGAGTTGTTGGAAAAAGCCTGCTATGCTTTTGGCGGTATGGGCCGCAAAATAGCGATTCCTTATCCTTCTTTTTCGATGTATGGCGAATATGTGCAATTAGCCGATAGCAAAGCTTTGCAATATCCTTTGACCTTGGAAGGTTATATAGACGCCAATGCTTTAATCGCCTTTTGCCACAAGCATAAGCCTGATCTCTTGATTATTTGCAACCCCAATAACCCTACAGGCAATTTTAATTCTTTGCAGGTTATGGAGCAGATATTGGCTAGGGTAGAATGTCCTGTCATCATGGACGAGGCCTATATGGAATTTGCTCAAGGTGAGTTTGGGTCTAGCAATTTATCTACGTTGAGCCTTTTGGGTAAATACAATAACTTTATGGTCTTTAGAACTTTTTCCAAGGCTTTTGGACTGGCTAGTTTGCGTATCGGCTATGGAACTGGCGCACCGCAGTTACTGGAAATAATGCAAAAGGTGCTCTTGCCCTATCATGTTAATGGACTAACTCTGCAAATAGCGCAAATAGTTTATGCTAATAAAAAAGAGTTTGGCAGTAGAATTAAATTGATGCAGAGAGAACGTACCAAGCTCGCCCAAGCTTGTCTGGATTTGGGGTGCAGGGTTTTTCCTTCAGAGACGAACTTCCTCTTGGTACAGTTGCAAGGGGAACTAGCTTTTGCGCTAGCTACTAGGGCTATCAAAGAAGGGTTTAAGCGTGCGGCGAGCAATGAAGCTACTGCAGGCAGCTATGTTTTTAAACAACTTTTGCAGCATAAAATTATGGTCAGAGATTTTTCTAATCATCCTGCTCTGCCTGGTGCTCTGAGGATTACGCTAGGACGACCAGAAGAAAATGTACAGCTTATTAGTGCTCTTACCAATATTTGTCAGGAGGGGTAAAATGCGGATAGCTAAGATTGAGCGTAAAACCTTAGAGACTAAGGTTAAGATAGAATTAAATTTGGATGGCAGCGGTCAGGCCCATATTGATACCGGGGTAGGCTTCTTGAATCATATGCTGGAATTATTGGCTAAACATGGTTTTTTTGATTTGCAAGTAGAGGCACAGGGTGATTTGGATGTGGATTCGCACCACACTGTGGAAGATTGCGGTATTGTTTTGGGAGAAGCCATTAAGGTTGCCTTGGGGAATAAAGAAGGTATTCATAGGTATGGCGCAATGACGCTACCTATGGATGAGGCGCTTATTCAGGTAGTGCTGGACCTAAGCAATAGGCCTTTTTTGAATTTTGCGGCAGACGTCCCGAGACAGCAATTAGGCAATATGGAGTCTGAAATGGTAGAAGAATTTTTTAGGGCGGTAGCTGTATCCTCTGGTATGACCTTGCATATTGTGGAACATTTTGGTAAAAACACCCATCATATCGTCGAAGGAATGTTCAAAGCTTTTGGCCGAGCCTTAGCAGAAGCGGTAGCGCATGATGCCAGAGTCCAAGGCGTGATGAGCAGTAAAGGTGCCCTATGAATAAACAAATAGTAATCATTGATTATGGTAGTGGTAATTTGCATAGTGTGAGCAAAGCTGTGACTGCGATAGGAGCAGACCCGCTTGTTACTTCTGACCCGCAGAAGATTGCTGCTGCTAGTAAAATAATTTTACCTGGGGTGGGAGCTTTTGGTGATTGTATGCATAATTTGCAAAGCTACCATTTGGAAGAAGTGATTGTGCAGGCGTTGCAAGCAGGTAAGCCCTTCCTTGGCATATGCTTAGGTCTGCAATTGTTATTTGAAGGTAGTGAGGAAACGCCTGGTGTTGCTGGTCTAGGATTTTTTAAAGGAAATATTACCAAGATTGTTACACCTTATAAGATACCTCATATGGGGTGGAACAAACTGGAGCTTAGAGCAGCGTCGCCGCTTTTGAGTCAGGTGAGCGGAGAGTATGTTTACTTTGTGCATAGCTACCACGCGCAGCCTCTTGACAAAGGTATTGTTACGGCGGTGTGTGATTATGGGCAAGAAGTAGTAGCCTCTGTAGGCAGGGACAATGTCCAAGCAGTACAGTTCCACCCGGAGAAGTCTAGCAGTGTAGGACTCAAAATATTACAAGCTTTTAAGGAGTGGCAGCCATGATTATTATTCCCGCAATTGATATCAGGGGCGGACAATGTGTGCGTCTGACGGAAGGAAGATTTGATAAAGAAACGGTATATGCAGCAAATCCTGCGGATATGGTGGGCATCTTTGCTGATCAGGGAGCAGAGTATTTGCATTTAGTTGATTTGGATGGTGCTTTAGCCGGTAGTAGTCAGAATTTGACTGCTATCAAAAATGTTTTGAGTAAAGCTAAGATGCCGGTGGAATTAGGCGGTGGTATTCGTTCTATTGCCAATATAGAGATGATTTTGGCACTGGGTGTGTCGAGAGTTATCTTGGGGAGTGTGGCTGTGAAGCAACCTGAGCTAGTGGCTGAAGCTTGTCGCAAATTCCCTGCTAAAATAGTGGTGGGTATCGACGCCAAAGATGGAGTGGTTGCTGTAGAAGGCTGGGGGCAAAGCGGCGATATGCAGGCTGTGGAGCTTGCTAAACAAATGGCTCAAGTAGGTGTGGACAGGATAATATTTACTGATATAGCTCGTGATGGCAAGCTAAGCGGAGCCAATGTTGAGGCGACAGCAGAGCTAGCAAGGCAAGCGCAACTTAAAGTGATTGCTTCCGGTGGCGTAACTTCCTTAGCAGATATTCGCCAGCTCAAACAATACGAAGGCGCAGGCATTGAAGGTTGTATAGTTGGGAAAGCTCTTTATACCAAAGCAATTGATTTGGCGGCTGCAATTAAATGCGCGCGGGAGGAGTAACATGCATACTAAAAGAATTATCCCTTGTCTAGATGTGAAAAATGGGCGAGTGGTTAAGGGAACCAATTTTGTGGAGCTTAAGGATGCCGGTGACCCGGTAGCGCTAGCTCATCAATATGATGTTGAAAAAGCAGATGAATTGGTGTTTTTGGATATTACTGCTTCCGTGGAGCAAAGAAAATCTGTACTAGATGTTATTAATAGGACTGCTGGTGAGGTCTTTATGCCCTTAACGGTAGGCGGTGGTATTAGTACGGTAGCCGATGTACGCAATGCCCTCAATGCGGGAGCGGATAAGACTTCCCTTAATACAGCAGCGGTCAAGGACCCGTCTATTTTGGCCGAGGGAGCAAAACTTTTTGGAAGTCAATGTATGGTCTTAGCCGTAGATGCCAAGCGGTGTGGCGAGAATAAATGGGAAGTTTATATTAACGGAGGTAGGACCCCAACAGGTAAAGATGTGGTAGAATGGATACAGCAAGCGGTGCGTTTGGGAGCAGGTGAAATACTGCTGACCAGTATGGACGCAGATGGGACCAAAAATGGTTATGATATTCCTTTGACCAGAGCTGTGGCAGAAGCGGTGTCTGTTCCGGTTATTGCTTCAGGCGGGGCTGGAGCTCTAGAGCATTTTTACGATGTTTTGACTTTAGGCAAAGCAGATGCTGTTTTGGCTGCTTCGGTTTTTCATTATAAGGAATTTACCATCAGACAGGTAAAAGAATACTTGCGTAGCAAAGGAGTGGAAGTAAGAATATGAAAATTGATATTAGTAAAGTAAAATTTGATGACAAAGGTCTTATTCCGGCCATTGTACAAGATGCCAGAACTGATGCTGTTTTGATGCTAGCTTATATGAATGGAGAATCTTTGGCCCGAACTGTAGAGACTGGGTATACTTGGTTTTGGAGTCGCAGTCGCCAAGAATTGTGGAATAAGGGTGCAACTAGCGGCAATGTCCAAAAGGTACAGAGTATTGCCTATGATTGTGATGGCGATACCTTGCTAGTTAAGGTGGAACAAAAAGGTAATGCTTGCCATCTAGGCAATTATTCCTGTTTCAGTTTTCCTTTGTGGAATGCGGCCGAAGGAAAGAATTTACCGACGAAAACTTTGCCGGGTATTTTGACAGAGCTCTATGAAGTAATTCAGAATAAAAAAATAAATGGTGGGGAAAAATCCTATACAAGATATCTCTTTATGTCTGGTCAGGACAAAATATTGAAGAAGGTGGGCGAGGAAGCTGCTGAAACTATTATTGCTTCCAAAAATAACAGCAGTGAGGAAGTTATTTACGAGATGAGTGACTTGTGGTATCATTGTCTCGTGCTCTTGGCCTACCATAACATTACCCCAGGTGAAATGCTAGAGGAGTTGGGTGGCAGGCGCAGTAAAGAGAATAATAGTAAATATTAACTAATTGTTGGGAGAGATTATTGATGAGTAGATTGTTTGGCACAGATGGAGTTCGCGGAGTGGCCAATTCAGAATTAACACCAGAATTGGCGTTTAAGCTGGGGCGTGCGGCAGCACTATATTTTGGCCGTGAAGCTACGGTGCCCAAGATTATTATTGGACGTGATACTCGCTTATCTGGCACTATGCTGGAGGCAGCGCTAGCTGCAGGTATTTGTAGTGCCGGCGGCAACGCACATCTTTTGGGAGTTATTCCTACCCCCGCGGTTTCTTTTTTGACTAGCAAGATGGGGGCTCATGCCGGTCTGGTAATTTCTGCTTCACATAATCCTTTTGAAGATAATGGTATCAAATTTTTTTCCAGCACGGGGCATAAGTTGCCTGACGCAGTAGAAGATGAGATTGCAGCTATCGTAGCGGCTCCCAGTGATTATGCTAATGGTCCCAAG
>JAQUUF010000058.1 GCA_028693975.1 Acidaminococcaceae bacterium | reverse complement strand
GATAGGTATTAATGTAATTTTGTCCACTAGTTTGAATCTAATTAATGGTTATACCGGTCAGTTCTCTATCGGCCATGCCGGTTTCTTGGCAGTCGGTGCTTATACCGGTGCTATTATTACGGTTAAGCTAGGCTTACCTTTTGAGCTGGCCTTGATAGTGGGTACGGTTTGCTCCGGTTTCTTGGGCTTCTTGATTGGTCTTCCCACCTTGCGGTTGAACGGTGACTATCTAGCCATCGCTACGCTGGGCTTGGGCGAGATTATCCGTATCTGTATCTTGAACATCGATTATGTTGGCGGTGCTTCCGGCTTGATGGGTATCCCGCGTTTTACTAATTTTGCTTGGGTGTTCTGGATGTGCGTCTTTGTTATTTTCTTTATTAAGAACTTTAAGAATTCTGCTCCGGGCCGTAGCTGCTTGGCAATTCGTGAGAACGAGATTGCAGCTGAGACCATGGGTATTGATACTACTAAGTACAAAGTAATGGCTTTCACCATCGGTGCTGCTTTTGCCGGTACCGCCGGTGTCCTCTTCGCTCATTACTTCTATATCGCCCATCCGGCTTCTTTCACTTTCATGAGATCTTTTGATATCTTGACCATGGTAGTATTGGGCGGCTTGGGTAGTATGACCGGTTCCGTGGTGGGTGCTGTTCTCTTGACCTTTATCTCTGCTTTGTTGGCGGAATATCCTGATGTGCGTATGATTATTTATGCTTTAGCTATGATTTGCTTGATGCTGCTGCGTCCGCAAGGTTTGTTTGGCAGCAAAGAATTAAGTTTGCGTATGTTCCATATAGGAGGTGGTAATAGTGGAAGAACTGCTGAAAGTAAATGATGTTTCTATGGTTTTCGGTGGTCTGCGTGCTGTTTCCAATTTCTCTATGGAAATCAATAAAGGTGAATTAATCGGTCTAATCGGTCCTAATGGCGCCGGCAAAACCACTGCCTTTAATATGCTGACCGGTGTTTACAATCCCACCGAAGGCGAAATAACCTTTGATGGACAAAGAATTAATGGCAAGAAGCCGTATCAAGTAACGGCTCTGGGCATTGCCCGTACCTTCCAGAACATCCGCTTGTTCTCAGAGCTGTCGGTACTGGAGAATGTTAAGGTTGCTTATAATATGCATGTGAAGTATTCTGTTCTAGAGGCGGTAGCTAGGTTTGGCCGTTACTACGAAGAAGAAGCGGAGATAGAAGCGAAAGCTATAGATTTGCTCAAGATTTTCAAATTAGATAAATACAAAGATGAAGTAGCTAAGAATCTGCCTTATGGCGAGCAGCGTCGTCTGGAGATTGCCCGTGCTCTGGCCACTCAGCCCAAGCTCCTGCTACTAGATGAGCCGGCAGCCGGTATGAATCCGCAAGAAACTCACGAGCTGATGGAATTGATTCGGTGGTTGAGGAATGAATTTAAGCTAAGCATTCTTTTGATTGAGCATGATATGGGCCTGGTTATGGGTGTCTGTGAGCGTATTTATGTTTTGGAATATGGCTTCTGCATCGCTAACGGTGTGCCCGAAGAGATTAAACGTAACAAGCGTGTTATTGAAGCCTATCTGGGCGAGGAGGTATCTTAATGTTAATTGTAGATGACATCAATGTGTACTATGGTGCTATTCATGCCATTAAAGGTATCAGCCTAGATGTGCCCGATGGTGAGATAGTAACTCTGATTGGCTCCAATGGTGCCGGCAAAAGTACAACTTTGCGTACTATTTCTGGCTTAATGAAGCCCAAAAGTGGTAAAATAATATTTAAGGATGACGATATTACCGGTATGGCCCCACACAAGATTGTAGCTAAGAGTTTGTGTCAGGTACCTGAGGGACGTCATGTCTTTGCGAATATGACAGTGTTGGAGAATCTGGAGCTAGGTGCTTATCTGCGTCAAGACAAGGATGGCATTGCCAAAGATATGGAAGATGTTTTCAAAAAGTTCCCACGTTTGTTAGAGCGCAAAGACCAGATTTCCGGTACTTTGTCCGGTGGTGAGCAACAGATGCTGGCTATGGGCCGTGCCCTGATGAGCCGTCCTGAACTTTTGCTGCTAGATGAGCCTTCCATGGGTTTGGCACCGCTTCTGGTTAAGGAAATTTTCCACATCATCCAAGAGATCAACGACAGTGGTACTACCGTGCTTTTGGTAGAGCAAAATGCTAATATGGCTTTGTCCATTGCCGATAAGGCATATGTCTTGGAGACAGGCCGTATTACTTTGGCCGGCACTGCCGAGGAGCTCGCCAGCAGTGAAGCAGTACGCAAGGCTTATTTGGGTGGCTAATTATGACAGGAGGTAGTGTTATGCAAGTCAAAGAACTAATGAGTACTAAGGTAGTAACTGTAAGTGAAGATAAAACCATGTTGGAAGCAAGAGAAGTAATGCTTAATAACAATTATCGTCGTCTGCCTGTAGTTGATGATATCAGAAGAATCAGAGGTATTATTACCGACGGTGATGTAGGCCGCAGTCAGCCCTCTGATGCCAGCACTTTGTCCAAATATGAGGCTAGTTATTTGCTGAGCAAGCTCAAAGTCAAGGATATTATGACCAAGGCTGTTATTACGGTGCATCAAGATGATGGTGTAGAAATTGCCGCTTACCAATTGTACAAAAACAAGATTGGCGCATTGCCGGTAGTAGATGACGAAAACAAGCTGTGCGGTATTATTACCGATAGTGATGTGTTCCGCGCTTTTGTGGATATCATGGGCTACAACAAGACCAGTACGCGCCTGACTATTGATGTGACTGATAAGGTAGGCGTCATGGCTGATTTGTGCCAAATCTTCAAGGAGAGAGGCATTAACATTATCAATGTGGTTACACACAATAGGGGCGATGTAACCGAGATCATGATTCGTGCCGATATGACTAATGGTATGGATGTTGTTGAGCAAATCAGGGAAGCAGGCTACAATATTACAGATATCTCCACCTTGAAGGCTGCTAGGTAAGCAGCTATGGCGAAGGAGAATTATGCCGTAGGTGATATCGTGAGGATGAAAAAAGCTCATCCCTGTGGCTCCTACGAGTGGGAAATCACTAGAACGGGGATGGATTTTGGTCTCAAATGCCGCGGGTGTGGGCGTTTTGTGATGCTGCCGCGAGCCAAGTTCGAAAAAGGCGTACGAGAAATATTAGAATCACACAAAGATAAATAAAAAGAAGGCGTACTTCCTACAAGAAGTGCGCCTTTGTGATTTGTATGCAATTATTTGACGATGACGACGTTGCAATTGGCATATTCTACGATGCGATAAGCAATTGAGCCCATGAGGATGCCTTTGATGCCCCCGATGCCCCGATTGCCCAAGACGATGGTATCAATTTTGTCGGTTTTGGCTTCGTCCAAGATGGCCTGCACCACTGATGTTGCTATAATTTCTTTGAAGGTTACCCTAGAGTAGCCCATACGCGCGGCTTTTTTCTTGGCACAGGCTAGCGGAGAGAGGGTACGGTCAATGCTATAAACATCTTTGCCCTCCGGGGGCAATTGGGTTACTTTGTGACAGGCTTCCTTGTATTTGGGCAGCTGGCTATAGTCCAGGGGGATAGCGGCATGGAAGACAATCACCTTAGCATTGTAAACTTTACCCATATTCAGGGCATATTTAAGAGCCACATAGGAAGTTTCCGAGCCGTCAACAGCAACTAAAATCTTCTTTACCATAAATCTCGCCTCCAATAATTTGAGCTATACCAATTTACTCTGTATCTTATAAACTTCTATATTATATAGATTAATCCTGCCAAAATGGTATAATGAGGTATAACGAAGTGGTAAGAAGTGTTTCTATTCAGTAAGATTTTTGTGCTATAATACAGTGATATGATTATACGAGGAGAGATTAGATGAGTTCTACTAATTTGGAAATGGGAATCGTGGGCTTGCCCAATGTCGGCAAGAGTACTTTGTTTAATGCTATTACAAAAGCTGGTGCAGAGGCGGCTAATTATCCTTTTTGCACTATTGAGCCCAATGTAGGCGTAGTGGATGTACCGGATCAGCGTCTGCAAGTCTTAAGTGATATGTTCAAATCCAAGAAAATTGTACCGGCAGCTATGCGCTTTGTGGATATTGCCGGATTGGTTAAGGGTGCGTCTCGCGGTGAGGGCTTGGGCAACAAGTTCTTGGCTCATATTCGTGAGGTAGACGCTATTGCTCAGGTGGTGCGTTGCTTCGAAGACGGCAATGTGACCCATGTGGAAGGCAGCATTGACCCTTTGCGTGATATTGAAATCATCAACACTGAGCTCTGTCTGGCAGATATGGAATCGGTGGAGAAACGGCTAGAGCGCCTGAACAAGCTGTCCAAAACCGGTGACAAGAAGGTGCCGCTGGAAAAAGCAGTCATGGAGAAGGTCTTAGCCGCTCTGGGCGAGGCTATTCCTGCGCGTCAAGTGGAGCTGACAGATGATGAGCTTGTGTTTTTTAAAGAATTACAGCTTCTGACCATGAAACCGGTGCTTTATGTAGCCAATGTCGGTGAGGATGAGGCAGCTGATGCCAGTGCCAATCCGCATGTGCAGAAGCTCAGGGAGTATGCAGAGAAAGAAAAGAGTGAAGTTATTTCTATTTCTGCCAAGATGGAAGCTGAGATTGCAGAATTACCGGCAGAAGAAGCGCAAGAGTTCTTGGAGATGGCGGGACTTACTGAGGCAGGACTGGATCGCTTGATTAGAGCAGGGTTCCACCTCTTAGGTCTGATGACTTTCCTCACAGCCGGCGAGATGGAGTCAAGGGCTTGGACTATTGTGCAGGGCACGAAGGCACCCCAAGCGGCCGGCAAAATTCATACTGACTTTGAGAAAGGCTTCATCCGCGCTGAGATTGTGGGCTACCACGATTTAGTGACTTGCGGTTCTAAGAATGCTGCCCGTGAGAAGGGTCTGGTTCGTCTGGAAGGCAAGGAGTATGTTATGCAAGACGGTGATGTGGTAGAGTTTAGATTCAATGTTTAGGGCAGAAAGCTGGGTGTAGAAGATGCTTTTTGATACACATATGCATGCAGATTTTAGTTGTGATGCCAAGATGACCCTGCCCGAGGCGGCGGCGGCAGCCAAGGCAGCTGGTATCGGGATAATTCTAACTGAGCACTGGGATAGGTACTACCCGACTAATCCGGACCAATTTCTTTTTGATCTAGATACTTATTTCCGGCAGAATACGCCTTGGCGCAGTGACAAGGTCCTGCTGGGACTAGAGGTGGGCATGCAGCCGGCGGCAGCGGCAGAAGATAACAAGATTATTAAGCAATACCCTTTTGATGAAATAGTGGCTTCTATGCACTGCGTGCAAGGCAAGGATATCTATGAGGAGCGGGCCTACGACGGCCTCAGCAAAAACGAGGCAGTGGAGGAGCTCTTACGCGATACTTTGACTTGTTTGGAGTTGTACAAGGATTTTGATACTTTGGGCCATATCGACTATATTAGCCGCTATATGCCTTATGAGGACCAAGAGCTGTATTATGCTGACCATGCTGCTCTCTGGGACCAGGTTTTTACTAAGCTGGCCGGAGCAGATAAGGCGCTGGAGATTAATACTAGGCGTTTGGACAAGCCGCAGGCCGTGGACAGTCTCAGGGTCTTGGCAGGGCGGTTCCGAGAACTGGGCGGCCGCTATGTTACGCTAGGCAGCGATGCCCATTATACCGAGCATGTGGGCAGGCGGCTGGAGGTAGCGGCGGCTTTGGCAGCAGAATGTGATTTAACTATAGTTTATTTCCGCGAGAGACAAAGAATAATTGCACACGCATAAAGTTAACCACTAGAAGCCGAGACCTCTAGTGGTTTTGCTATCTTTCATTTAGTTTGGTTCGCTGCATTGAGCTTATTGACCCAAGCGGCACCATTATCTTTGGGGGAGACGGTTATCACGTCTTGGTCGCCTAAGTAGATAATGCCATCACGATTAGTAGCGGTGAGGGCAGCTTTGCTTGTACCCTTGTCGTGATATACAGCGGCGAGATTGCCGGCGACCAGATAAGCGCGCTCTAGCGTGCTCATGCTGGCATAGGGAGCGGGCTTGCCGATTTTTTGGTTATAGACGCTAATCATCCCGGTCTCCTTATCGACCTTGACCACATCATTGCTCCAGTCGGTGATATTTTCGTTATAGTTATCGCGGCGGGAGATATTGCCGGGATGGTCCGAGGGATTAAAGATTTCGCTGACGAAGCCTTCCTTGGATACACCCATCTTCTCGATTACTCGCTGCCAGACGGCAGCACCGGCGCCCACATTGTAGCCGGCACGGCTGCAATATTCAAAAGCGGACTTATCTGCTCTTTTTTCCATGGGCAGAGTGACGCCTTTGGCGGTACCGATATTGGCCAAGACCTGAGAGCTGATCACAGAGGCGGCATTGGGATTCTGGGATTGATAGAGTGCCGCTAAGAGCGTAATAGGCATTTGTTTCTTGACGCCATCGGCTGGGTCGTTGCGCTGGCCATGACCCATCTCATGGCCTACGACGAAGGCAATCTCATCTTCATTATAGTTCAGGACGTTAAAGAGCCCGATATTGACGCTCATATTATGGCCCAAGGTACAAAAGGCGTTAAAAGTTTTTTGGTTATTCACAAAATAGCTGTAAGGCTGTTCGCGAATGGTAGGGTCTGTCTGGGCAATAGACGCAGACAGTCGCGTCATGATGCGCTCGAGCATAGCATTGGCGGCAGGGTCTTCATTGACGCCATATTTCTTTTTGGTGGAAGCCATCATCTCTTGGCGGCCCTTGCTATCATTATTAAGGTAGTTCACTTGTTTGTCCAGATAGGAATATTGGGCAGCCACACTGGCTATAGCAATAGCACCGCTGAGGATATCGAAGGCCTCGGCGCGAGCTGGCAAGATAGCGGCAGTAGTAAGTGATACGCCCACCAGAGCAGCCAAAAGCGAGTTGGTTATTTTTTGAGGGAATTTCATTTTATCACACCCTTTCAGCATTATCATAATACAAAAAGGGAAATAATACAATTAAGCAAATTGTGTTAGTTAGTGTCAAGTAAACGTTGGCAATTTTTTATCCAGAACGCCATTTAATATCCTGCTAAGCCAAAAAGCTTTTTGCTTTCTCCTCTTAGCGCCCCATCTAATGCAGTAAAATGTCCGCTCACAGGA
>JAQUUF010000057.1 GCA_028693975.1 Acidaminococcaceae bacterium | reverse complement strand
TGATTCGGTGTTTCCTAGTGCTGCTAGGGTGCTGTTAATCAATAGTCCGCATACTCGCATAGGCGGCATGGATTTACGCGGTGATTCTCGCATCGCAGGCATCGTTAATGGTATTGCAGGGGGCGACGGCGGGCTGGACATGCGTAATATGGCTCGCAACGCTGATTTGTTACCAGGAGATACTGTTGTTACCAGTGGTTATAGCGGCTATCATCCTCCGGGACTAGTTATTGGCAATATTGAAGAAATACAAATGGATGGCGGTGGCCTGACCAAAATTGCGACCATTACCCCCAGCGTCGATTTTAGCCGTTTGGAAGAAGTAATGGTCATTACTAACTATACAAACTTTGCGCCCTTAGTGCAGAGTAAAAAAACTCATGCTAAGAAGAAAGAGGCGGGCCAAGGTGCCACTTCTACCCAAGACAAGGGAGGAACAGCACAATGAGATTTGCTAGTTGGGCGGTTCTGATATTGTTTTTGACTTCTTTGCAAATGACTTGGTTTTCTGTTTTTCATAGTGAAGAAGCTCCGGATTTTTTGTTAATGTTTATTTTACTGCATGCCTTGGACGAAGGGCGCGGGCGAGGTGCAGTTGTCGGATTCCTGTTAGGATTCTTGCAGGATATCACTACTTTTTCGCTTTTTGGTTTTTATTCATTGACCAGAGCTTTGGTGGGTTATGTCGTAGGAGCGTCTCGCGAGAGTGTTTATAGAGACCGTCCATTATTTTTTGTAGTATTGGTGGCGATAGTCACACTTGTAATTAAAGCTATGTATTTGCTGGTGTTACATTTTCTCAGTGGTTCGGCCGTGGATGTAGCTATGGTTATTGCTAATTCGCTGAAGTGTATGCTGTGGAATATGGCCTGCGCAGTGCCATTGTGGTTATTGTACAATTTTATTCGTGAGTGGCTGTGGCGCCGTAGCGGTAGGTATTATTAATTTTCACCTCGTTTAGAAAGGAGTAAACAGTGCTTAATAAAGAATTTGCAGACCGCTTTCGTGTAATGATGGTTTGTATTATTGGCATTTTTGTCATTCTTATTGCTAGAATGGCTTACTTACAACTTTACAGAGGTGATTTTTATTATCGTCAGGCAGAGGGTAATCGTACTAGATTTACGACTATCTTGGCGCCTAGAGGGATAATATATGATTGTAACGGCGAAGAACTGGTCAATAACAAGCCAGGATTCGTAGTTTCTCTGACGCGGAATGCCGGGGAGAAGTATTCACCTGAGCTAATTGCTAAATTGGCAGTTTATCTGAGAATGTCCGAAGACGATATTCAAAAGATTATTGATAAAAATAAGGATAGTTATGAACCGGTGCGACTGATGCGTGATGCACCGCCGGATGTGGTAACCAAGATAGAAGAGAATATGCGAGATTTGCATGGGGTTATGCTGGAAGTTCAACCGGTACGTAACTATGTCAACCGAGAATTAGCAGTGCATGCCTTGGGCTATGTGGGCGAGGTTAGTGATTATGATATTAGCCAAGGGCGCTTTCAGGATTTGAAAGCTGGCAGTATTGTAGGTAAGTTTGGCCTAGAGAATTTTTATGACCAATTTTTGCGTGGAACAGATGGTAGTTACCGTGAAGAAGTCGATGTTAACGGACGCATAGTACAGATTCTCAGCAAAGTAAACCCCCATCCGGGTCAGAGTTTGGTCTTGACTATTGACGCCAAGATGCAAAGAGTAGCAGAAGAAGCAGTGGATAAACAACTAGCTCTTTTGCGTGCCAATGGAGTGGCACCTAATGCGAGAGCGTGTGCAGTAGTTGCTATTGAGCCCAATACGGGCGAAATAAAAGCTATGGTTAGCCGACCGGGATTCGACCCTAATCTTTTTGTTAATGGTATTTCCAGTAAGAACTGGCGTGTTATTAATGAGGACCCTTTCAATCCTATGACCAATAAGGCTATTGCCGGTGAGTATCCGCCTGGTTCTACTTTTAAGATAGTGACTGGTGCCGCAGCTTTGCAAACCGGCAAGGTTACTCCTAATGAGTTGATTTTTGACTCTGGTCGTCACTGGCTCGTCGATATGCGCAACGCTGGTGGCGAGGCCCTAGGCTACATTGACTTTCAAACGGCTCTTGCGGCTTCGGATAATGTGTATTTTTATGAAATGGGTAATAGATTGGGTATTGATTTGCTGGACCAATATGCAGCCAAATTTGGCTTTGGCAAGGCGACGGGTGTTGACTTGTACGGCGAGTCCAGTGGTATGGTGGCTAATCCCGCCTACAAGAAAAAAGTCTTTAATGAGGACTGGTTCTTGGGAGATACCTTCAATGCATCTATTGGACAGGGATTTAATCTGGTAACGCCGCTACAAGATGCGTTGATGCTTTGTGCCATCGCTAATGAAGGCAAACAATTCAAGCCGCATTTGGTTAAGAAAGTTATTAATGATGATGGTAGTGTTTTCAAAACCTTTGCCCCGGAATTAATCAATACTATTCCCGTGGACAAGAATAATATAGAGTTGATTCAAAGAGGCCTAAGAGGTGTTACACAAGAAGGCGGTACCGCTGCTTCTTTGGCTATCTTGCCTGTCGTTGTCGCTGGTAAAACAGGTACTGCAGAAAATCCGCATGGCGTAGATCATGGCTGGTTTATTGCTTATGCGCCAGCCGACCAAAAGCCAAGCTTAGTAGTGGTGGTAGTGGTGGAGCAAGGCAACTATGGAGCATTGTCTGCGGCTCCAATTGTAAGACGGGTCTTAGAATACGCCTTTAAGGAACAAGAATAAGAGGAAATAGCATCGTGCATCGTACAAGAATTTTACGCAATCTGGACTTTATTTTGTTGTTGCCGGTATTGCTACTGATATTAATAGGTATTATCACAATCGGTAGTGCCACTCATATGAATATGCCTAATCCAAATAGATATTACTATGTCATGCGACAAAGTATGTTTGTCATAGCTAATTTGGTCTTGGGTTATTATTTTCTGCGTTTTGATTATAGAATGCTCAAAGATTTGGCGAAGCCCCTGTATTTATTTAACATTGGTATGCTTTTGGCGGTTATGTTCTTTGGACACACTGTGCTAGGGGCGCAGCGGTGGATTCAGCTGGGACCTATTAGTTTGCAGCCCAGTGAGTTTGCCAAGGCTATTATGATTATTTGTTTGGCTTCTTTTGTGGATAGGAAGTTGCCCACATTAGATAATTTCACCAGTTGGTTGCCAGTTTTTGGTTTTGTATTTGTTCCCTTTTTCTTGGTTATGAAACAGCCTGATTTGGGAACGTCTCTGGTTTTTGCGGCTATTTTATTAGGCGTGATGATAGTATGTGGCTTTAAGAAAAAGTACTTTCTGGCGATTGGCGGTATCGGCTTGGCGGCAGCTCCCTTGTTGTGGGGAGTGCTACATGAGTATCAACGCAATAGAATTAGAGTGTTCTTGGACCCTGGACTAGAACCTTATGGCAGTGGCTATCATGTTATCCAATCTATGATTGCTATTGGAGCGGGGTTGTTTAGCGGCAAGGGACTTTTTGGTGGTACCCAAAGCCAATTGGATTTCTTACCGGAGAATCACACTGACTTTATCTTTGCCGTGGCTGGTGAAGAGTTTGGTTTTGTTGGTGTAACTTTTATTCTGTTGTTATATTTATTGGTTATTTACCGTGGATTAACTATTGCCATGAATGCTAGCGATAATTTTGGCTGTTTATTGGGCGTGGGTGTTGTTTCCATGTTTTCTTTCCACGTTTTGGTTAATGTGGGTATGACTTCAGGTATCATGCCTGTAACAGGTGTGCCGCTACCGTTTTTAAGTTATGGCGTTAGTTCATTAACGACCAATATGTTTTTGATAACACTGTTGTTAAATATTGATTTGCATCCGCAAAAGCTGCGGTTCGATTAAGGAGTAAAAATGAGAAAAGAATTACCGATATCTATTTTAAGTTCAGTCCAAAAACCGGAAAGATATACAGGCATGGAGTTTGGCAGCTGTATGAAAGATTTATCTACCGTCAAGGTATCTATTGCTTTGGCTTTTCCTGATGTGTATGAAGTTGGCATGAGCTATCTAGGCTTTAGAATTCTGTATTATATACTTAACCAAGACCCAGAGGTAGCGGCAGAGCGGACCTATGCACCCTGGACGGATATGGAAGACAAAATGCGTGCGGCTCAGCTCAAGCTCACTACCTTAGAGAGTACCAGAGCGCTAAAGGAGTTTGATTTTGTCGGTTTTACCTTGCAGTATGAATTAGCCTATTCCAATATTTTAAATATGTTGGATTTAGGTGGCATTACTGTATTAGCGCAAGATAGAGGCGAGGACGAACCTTTTGTTATCGCTGGCGGTCCCTGTGTCTATAACCCAGAGCCATTAACTGATTTTGTGGATTTCTTTATTGTCGGTGAGGGCGAAGAAGTAATGCCTGAGCTGATGAATTTGTGCAAGAGCTGGAAGGCTGAGGGCAAGCCTGGCGGCAGAGCGGGATTTTTGCAAAGAGTAGTTAAGCTAGCAGGTATTTATGTGCCTTCTTTTTATGACGTGACTTATAATGAAGATGGTACTTTTGCCGGCATTAAACCTAATAACCAGTTGGCACCGCAGACTGTGCTCAAACGTATCGTCAAAGATCTTAATGCTATCATGTTCCCTACCAGTGACATAGTACCTTATGGAAAAATCATCCATGACAGAATTATGCTAGAGATATTTAGAGGATGTAGCCGTGGTTGTCGTTTTTGCCACGCAGGGATGGTTTATCGCCCCGTGCGTGAGCGACGCAAAGAAGTGCTCAAAGACTTGGCGCATAAGTTGGTAGAAGCCACAGGTTATGATGAGATATCCTTGGTGTCGTTAAGCTCAGCTGATTATTCTTGCTTGGCACCCTTGATTCACGAATTAGTCCAAGAGCTCAAGGAAGAGCGAGTTAGTATTTCGCTTCCGTCGCTGCGTATAGATAGCTTCTCAGTGGATATCGCCAAAGAAGTACAGGCTGTGCGCAAGAGCGGGTTAACCTTTGCTCCGGAGGCAGGCAGCCAGCATATGCGTGATGTTATCAATAAAGGGGTAACCGAGGAGAATTTGATGCAAGCCGTAGGTGCAGCTTTTGCTAATGGCTGGTCTTCGGTCAAATTGTATTTTATGCTAGGCTTGCCCGAAGAAACAGATGAAGATATTCTGGCTATTGCTGATTTGGCCAAAAAGGTGCAATGGAAATATAAAGAGATCACAGGGCATGGCGGTTGTCATGTGACTGTAAGCGTTGCTTCTTTTGTGCCCAAGCCCTACACTGCCTTCCAGTGGTTTGGGCAAAATAGTCTGGAAGAAATCAAAAGAAAACAAAATATGTTGAGGGATGCTCTCAAAATTAAAAATATTACCTATCAATATCATGCAGCTCTAACTAGCGTTATTGAAGCTGTTTTTGCCAGAGGTGACCGTAGGCTAGGCAAGGTGCTTTATGCAGCGTGGCAGGATGGAGCCAAGTTTGATGGTTGGAGTGAGCATTTTTCTTTCGAGAGATGGCAACAAGCTATTACTGCTCAAGGCCTTAGCATAGAGTTCTATGCTAATAGGCAGAGAAACAATCAGGAAATCTTCCCGTGGGAGCATGTCCAACCAGGTGTTGATAAAGCTTTCTTGAGACGCGAATACGAGAAGGCTTTGGTCGGGGAACTTACTAAAGATTGTCGGCACGGTGTGTGCACCGGTTGTGGTGTATGCCAGAAGCTTGACGCAAAAATAATTGACTGGAAAGAAGAAAAATGAGACTACGAATGCAATTAACTAAAGAAACTGGTATTAGGTTCATTTCCCATTTGGAATACGCTCATACTTTGGAACGTGCCCTGTGTCGTGCCAAACTCCCTGTAGCTTATTCAGAAGGGTTTAATCCTCATATGAAATTTTCTCTGGCGTCTGCTTTGGGGGTGGGTGTCGCCAGTCAAGCGGAATTTGCCGAGGTTGAATTGGCTGTGCCGGAACTGGATGTGCAGCAGGCTCAAGAGGCTATTGCTCAGAATTTGCCTTGGGGTATTCAGATAAAAGCGGTTGACCTAGTGGAGTCTACAGCAAATAAATTGATGGCTAGTGCTGCAGGTGCTAGCTATGAGGTAATAGTGCCTTGCCACAGGCAGCAGGAAAGCGTGCTTGCTGCTTATAATAAGGCGGAATCTGTAATTTATAAGAAACCTTTGCCCAAGAAAAAAGGACAATTTAAGACAGTTGAAGTTAAGAGCTTTGTGCCTTCTATCAAGGGTGTGTTCTTGGAGAGCCATGTTACATTGACTTTTGATATTCTGATTACTGCCACAGGCAGCATGAAAGCAGTGGAAGTACTACAAATTTTGCAAGAGCAATTTTGCTTGGATATTGATTTGCCCGAGGCAGATATTAGGCGTATTAATATTTATCGTTTGGATAAAAAAGGCCGTAAGTTACCTATGTTGTCTGCTAATAACCACTAAGCTAAGAGAGGAGTTACTATGTCTACAATACTTGTTAGTGTTGAACCGGAAGAGACCAGAATGGCGGTGACCGTACAGAATCGTCTTTGTGAGTATGTGGTGGAACGCAATAGCTCTCATCAACTGGTCGGGGATATCTTCAAAGGCAGGATTAACAATGTGGTACGTGGTATCCAAGCAGCTTTTGTGGATATTGGGTTGGAGCAGAATGCCTTTCTCTATTTGGAAAAAGGTAGTACTTTGACAGAAGGCCAAAATGTCTTGGTGCAAGTGGAAAAAGATGCCAGAGGAATTAAGGGACCAAGTGTTACTCAGTCCATTACTATTGCTGGGCATTATTTAGTATTGCAGCCCTTTAATGATGTGATTGGTTTGTCACGCCGGATAAATAGCAAGAGTACTAGAAATAGACTGAAGGAATTCTTGCAGGCCAACAAACCGACCGATATTGGCTTAGTAGCGCGGACAGAAGCGGCAGAGGCTTCAGACGAGGAATTACTCAAAGAGATAGGCCGGCTAAGCAAAGAATGGCAGGTTATTGAAGCGCGCTATCAAAGAGGCAAAGTACCGCAGCTTTTGTATAGGGAACTGGATTTGTCAGTGCGTATTGTGCGCGATTATGTAGATAAAAATGTGTCCAAAATTATTGTGGACAATGACGATGTTGCTGATAGGTTACAGGAACTAATGGAACAAGTTGGTAAAAAAATTCCGGTAAGATGTTATCTCGGGGCAGAGGATTTATTTATC
>JAQUUF010000056.1 GCA_028693975.1 Acidaminococcaceae bacterium | reverse complement strand
TTTAGCCTCGACTTTTATGCTAGGAGCGTTGACGGGCTGCGGCGGTGGAGCTAAAAAAGAAGCAGCAAAGGGTGATGTGATTAAGGTTGGTGTTTTTCTGCCTTTGACTGGTGACAATGCTGCTGGTGGTGAGTTGGAATTAAGAGGTATCAAACTAGCCAACAAATTGCATTCTACTGTTAATGGCAAGAAAGTAGAACTGGTAGTGGCAGATAACAAGTCTGATAAGGCTGAAGCTGCTTCTGTTGCTGCACGTTTGATTGAAAAAGATAAGGTTAAGGTTATTGTTGGTACCTATGGTTCTTCTTTGGCTATGGCTGCCGGTAATATTGTTAAAGATGCTAAGGTGCCGGCAATCGGTACTAGCTGCACTAATCCTCAGGTAACGGCTAACAATGATTATTACTTCCGCGCTTGCTTTATTGACCCATTCCAAGGTACTGTAATGGCTAGCTATGCTTTTAAGAAGGGCGCTAAGAAAGTTGCTATCATTCAAGAGGTTTCCAATGACTATGCAGTTGGTTTGGCGAAGTTCTTTAAGGATGCTTTCACTAAATTAGCTGGTCCGGACAGCATTATTGAAGTTGCTAATTACCAAACTGGTGATAAAGACTTCTCTGCTATTTTGACTAATATCAAGGCTAAAAACCCCGATGCTATTTTTGCTCCCGGTAACTTTACTGAATCTGCTTTGCTGATTAAGCAAGCTCGTCAATTAGGTATTACTGCTCCTTTCATGGGTGGCGATACTTGGGAGACCCAAGAATTTATTGATGTTGGTGGTAAAGACGTAGAGGGCGTTGCTTTGTCCACTGCTTTTGACCGTGAGAAAGCTACTACTGCTGAAGCCAAGAAATTCTTGGATGAGTACGTAAAAGAGTACAAAGGTGAACCTTCTGCTCTGACTGCTATGGCTTATGATGCTTATTTGATTGCTCTTGATGGCATCAAGAGAGCTAATTCTGATGATTCCAGCAAGATTCGTGATGCTATTGCGGCAACTAAAGATTTGGAATGTGTAACTGGTAAGACTACGCTTGATAAAAACGGCGACCCGATTAAGGGCGCAGTTATCAAGACGGTTAAAGAGGGTAAGTTCAAGTATATTGATTATGTAGATCCTAGCAAGAAATAAAAATTGGTCTGGATCCGGTAGGGATGTATTATTGCTTCCTCCCTAAGTGGAGGAAGCATTATTTTTTGTGAAGGAATGGTGTGTGCAGATGGAATTATTCCAAGCTATTGCCAATATGTCTGGCGCAAACTTTGCCCAGCATTTAGTCAATGGTATTTCTCTTGGCAGTTTATATGCGCTTATTGCAATTGGCTATACGATGGTCTATGGCATTTTGCTAATGATTAACTTTGCCCATGGCGATATTGTTATGATGGCTTGCTATTTCGCTTTTTTTGGAATTACAATTTTTCATATTCCCTGGTATATTACTTTTGTCGGCGTAATAATTGCCACAGCTTTGTTGGGGGCGATTATTGAGCGTACGGCTTATAGGCCTTTGCGTGACGCGCCTAAGAATTCTGTTTTGATCTCCGCAATAGGTGCTTCTTTCCTTTTGGAAAACCTAGCAAACTATTTATTTAGCGGCAGACCGATGCGTTTTCCTAATATCCCGCTTTTGAGCCAGAATATATCTTTTGGCAGTGTGCAAATTCAGGCTATTAGTTTTGTAATACCTGTTATTACAATTTTAAGCCTTGTCGTACTTTTACATATTGTTAATCATACCAAGATAGGTATGGCGATGAGGGCTGTTTCCAAAGATTACGAAATCGCACGAGTTATGGGTGTTAACATCGATAATGTTATTTCCACGACTTTTATTATAGGTAGTGCTTTGGCTGCTATTGGTGCTTTTATGTGGGGCGTAAAATATCCTGGTATTACACCTATGCTGGGTGTTATGCCGGGCTTAAAGTGTTTTATTGCAGCAGTTATAGGTGGCATTGGCAATATTAAGGGTGCAGTTATCGGTGGTTTTATATTGGGCCTTGGCGAAATTATGATTGTAGCCTTCTTCCCACAGTTATCAGGTTACAGGGACGCCTTTGCCTTTATTTTACTTATTATTATCTTATTCTATAAGCCCACGGGCTTGTTGGGTGAGAAGATAACGGAGAAGGTGTGATCATGAAGAAAAAAAGAGATTTGATCTTATCCGTCATCTTGTTAATAGTGTTATTTGGACTTTCTTGGCTCTTGAATTCAGAAATGGACTCTTATGTACGCCGCATTGCCAATTTATGCATGATTTATGCTATTATTGGCTTGTCCATGAACGTTACTAATGGTTTTGCGGGACAGTTTTCTTTGGGACAAGCAGGCTTTATGGCTATAGGAGCCTATGTGGTAGGTATCTTTACCGTGCCAGTAGCTGCACGTGCTACAGTTTTTTATGCTGTTCCTATGAATCCGGCTATTGCGGGTATTCAACTGCCGGTATGGGCGGCTCTTTTGGGCGGTGGTTTATTGGCGGCTTTGGTAGCTTTTCTTATCGGAGCACCTATTTTGCGTCTCAAAGGCGACTATCTGGCTATTGCAACCTTGGGCTTTTCCGAAATCATTCGTATTGTCATTACTAATGCCTCCAGTATCACTAATGGAGCACTGGGCATCAAGGATATTCCTACTTTGAACGATGCCAGATATATTTTCTTGGCCACGGCTATTGCTTTTGTTTTTATTGCTGCTTTGATCAACTCTTCCTATGGACGTGCCTTCAAAGCTATTCGTGAGGACGAAATTGCTGCCGAGGCTATGGGTATTAATCTTTATAAGCATAAGTGTTTGGCTTTTATGATTAGTGCTTTTTTTGCCGGTGTTGGTGGCGGGCTATATGCTATGTTGCTTGGAACTGTGGACCCGAAGAATTTCTTGTTTACTCTAACCTATAATTTCTTATTGATTATAGTTTTGGGTGGTATGGGTAGTATCACAGGTAGTATGTTTGGTGCTATCATTGTCACTGCCGGTCTGGAATACTTGCGTATTTTCGATGAGCCGTTAGAACTGTTTGGTATGAATATTCCGCTCTTTAGACCGGGTCTGCGCATGGTTATTTTCTCTGTGCTCTTAATGGTCTGCGTTCTTTTCTGGCGCCACGGGATTATGGGAACCAAAGAGTTGACTTGGGACAGGATAGCTCAGTTTTGTAAAAACCCCTTGGCAGTTTTTAAACGAAAGGGGGCGGCGAAATGACGACAGTTTTGAAAGTTGATTCTATTACGATGCAGTTTGGCGGTGTTATTGCCGTCAACAATTTGAATATTGATATCCATGAGGGCGAGATAATTGCTCTTATTGGACCTAATGGTGCTGGTAAAACCACAGCATTTAATATGATTACAGGTGTATACAAACCTACCAAAGGCAGGATTTTGTATACTAATGATGCTGGTGAAGAGGTAGATATTACAGGGATGAAGCCCAGCACTATAGCCCAATTGGGTGTAGCCAGAACGTTCCAGAATATTCGTCTTTTCAAGGAACTGACGGTTTATGAAAACGTTATGATTGCTGAGCATTTGCATTTAAAATCAGACTTCTTGTCAGCAACTTTGCATTTGCCGTGGTATAACAAGGAACAGCAAGTGGCAGAAGAAGAAGTTGAACGGTTATTAAAAGAAGTAGGCCTGTGGGAAGAAAGGGGAGAGAAGGCTTCATCTCTGCCCTATGGTAAGCAACGTCGTTTGGAGATTATACGAGCTATGGCGACTCACCCTAAGGTATTGCTTCTGGATGAACCGGCTGCTGGCATGAATCCAAATGAAACAGATGATTTGACGGCATTTATTAAGACCATTCATGATAAGTATCACTTAACAGTCTTTATGATAGAGCATCATATGGACTTGGTTATGGAGATTTCTGACAGAATTTACGTGTTGGATTTTGGACAGACTATTGCCAAAGGCACCCCACAGGAAATTCAGAATGATGATAGGGTAATAGAGGCTTACTTGGGGGTGGATGAAGATGCTTAAAATAAGCGATTTGGTAGTATCTTACGGAGGCATTGAAGCACTCAAAGGGATTTCTGTCGATGTGCCGGATGGTCAAATCGTAACCTTAATTGGTGCTAATGGTGCTGGCAAAAGTACTCTGCTGCGTAGTATCATAGGTTTAGTTAAGATTCAATCAGGTAGCATTAGCTATAATGACCAGACGATCAATGGTCTTAATTCACAAAAAATTGTGCAAACAGGCATTACTCTGGTACCGGAGGGACGTAGGGTTTTCCCTAATCTAACGGTATTGGAGAATTTGCAGATTGGTGCTTATATGCGCAATGATAGCGAGGGCATTCAGCAGGATATAGAGAAGATTTACAAGCTTTTTCCGCGATTAGAAGAGCGACATTGGCAAATGGCAGGTACTTTGTCCGGTGGTGAACAGCAGATGCTGGCAGTGGGAAGAGCCTTGATGTGCAAACCAAAATTGCTTATGATGGACGAGCCTTCTCTGGGGCTAGCTCCTTTGATTATTAAAGACATTTTTAGTATTATTCAAAAAATCAATAAACAGGGTGTTACTATCCTGCTGATTGAGCAAAATGCTAATATGGCTTTAAAGATTGCTGACAAAGCTTATGTCCTGGAAACAGGACGAATCAGCATGGAAGGCACAGGAGCAGAGCTTCTGGAAAATCCTGAGATTAAGGCAGCTTATCTGGGCAAGAAGAAGCATAAATAATTTAATAGACAATCAAAGGCCGCTAGGGATTTTTCCTAGCGGTTTTTTGTTACAAATGGGACTAAAAAGAACAAAGTGAACAAATCTTCACATGATTATAGAAGGAAAAGATAAGCTGGTAGAGAATATTTAAAGATAAAGTAATTTGAAAGGGGTGTATGCTATGCCGATTCCGTTGGCAATATGGATGGCTGCAGGTGTTGGGGCAGCCGGTGTTAGAATGTATAAGCAAATGAATGATCCCGCAAAGATTGTAATGGATGCGGTCGCTCGTTACAGGGAAGAAAAGTACAAATTCTTTAAGGGTGAAGAAGTAGTTATGCCCATGATTAAAGACCTCGCTGAGATTAAGTTAACCGCTTGGAAAGGTTACGGCAGAATGTATAAAATCTTGAAGGCTATTAGCAATAGACCTTCTAGCTATGCTTTTAAGGGGCATGATGGTGTCTATATGATGCCTAATGATTTGGAGCATTTGGTCGAAATTGGCGAATTGATTCAGATTATGAAGGATAAAAACTTGCTCAAAATTGGTACCGGTATTTATTCAGTAGTAGCCTTGGAGGGCGGAGCTTCTGCTGCGAAGGGCAATGCGTCTTTGAATCAAGGTACTGCCAAATCTGCTTTGGAGGCTTTTGTGACTAGCCCAATTGATTCTGAAAATTTGGGCTTGATTGAAGAGCTTGCTGTTTTTAATGCTATTGTTTGTGCACCACAATTAGTGGAAGACCAAGATTTGGATAGTGCTGACGGCAGCAAAATGACTAAAGATGATGCGTTTGCATTTAAAGAAAATCTGGATTTGAAATCTTTGGCCTTGGCTGATGCGTCTGCTAGAATCAAGAAGTTGAGTGAAATATTGATTTTGCTCACAACAAAAATGCAAAAATTAAAAGAAATGCATTGGCAACAGCTTGACAAGCTGGAAGCGATTATTGAAGGTAAGACTGATTACAGTAAGTTTACAGCAGATGAGAAGGCTGTTTTGAATTATGGCGTTGTTTTGGGTGCCACTATGCGTGAATTAGCTCGTACCGACGTTGTGATAACTAATGGCGATATTACTGTAGTAAACCGAGATAGATTACATATGTTGATTGAGAATATGAAAGATTTAGTACCGGTTAGCGTTAAATAATGGGTTGGAGGAAGAGGCATGCTTAGTGCGAAAGCTTTTAAGGCATATGACATTAGAGGTGTGGTCCCTACGGAAGTAAATGAAGAAATGGCCTATCGTGTAGGACGTGTCTTTGCTGTCATGTTGGGAGCCGCTAATGTGGTGGTAGGGCATGATATTCGTTTATCCGGACCTAGTATAAGTGCAGCGGTAACAGAGGGGCTGCGCCATGGTGGTGCTAATGTTGTAGACATTGGACAGTGCGGTACTGAGATGATTTATTTTGCGACTACCTTCCTCAATGCGGATGGCGGTATAATGATTACTGCTAGCCATAATCCGGCTAATTATAACGGGATGAAGCTCGTGCGTCGGGGAGCGCGGCCTATGTCAGAAGATACAGGGTTGAAGGATATTGCGGAGATGGTGGTGCATGGGGAAATTCCTCATGGCCTTTATCCAGGCAAAGTAGCAGGTGATCTCACGAAGCGAGATATTATGTCTGAGTATGTGCAACATCTTTTGACTTATATCAATATAGATGACCTCAAGTCTTTGCGGCTGGTAGTGAATCCTGGTAATGGCGGTGCTGGTGCTGTCTTGGAGGTGCTAGAGCAGCATTTGCCCTTTGAATTAATAAAGATTAATGAGCAGCCAGATGGGAATTTCCCTAATGGCGTGCCCAATCCTTTGTTACTTAATAATCGGGCAGAGACTTCACAAGCGGTCTTGCAGCATCAAGCTGATATGGGAATTGCTTGGGATGGTGACTTCGATAGATGTTTCTTTTTTGATGAAAAGGGAGAATTTATCGAGGGCTATTACTTGGTTGGATTACTGGCGGAGCTGTTTTTGCAAAAATATCCAGGGTCTAAGATTATGTATGACCCTAGATTGGTGTGGAATACAGAAGAGATTGTGACTAGATTAGGCGGACAGTTGGTTCGTTGTAAGAGTGGGCATGCCTTTATGAAAGAGTGCATGCGTGCTAATGATGTTATTTATGGTGGCGAGATGTCTTCTCATCACTATTTTAGAGACTTCACATTTTGTGATAGCGGCATGATTACATGGCTCTTGGTAGCAGAGCTAGTCTGCAAGAGTGGGAAGACTTTGTCGCAATTAGTAGGCGAGAGGATGGCTCTGTTCCCCTGTAGCGGTGAGATTAACCGTAAGGTGGAAGATGCTGAGACTGTGTTTGCTGAGGTGGAGAAGAGATATACAACTGCGCAAGCTCAAGTTGACCACCTAGATGGCATTAGCATAGCTTATCCCACTTGGCGTTTTAACTTGCGCAAATCTAATACGGAGCCAGTGGTTCGTTTGAATGTTGAGAGTCGTGGCAATGTAGAATTATTGCAGGAAAAAACGCAAGAGTTACTGAAATTAATTGGTGGGCAGGAGCAATA
>JAQUUF010000055.1 GCA_028693975.1 Acidaminococcaceae bacterium | reverse complement strand
TCCCAAAGCTACAAATAAGATGTCTGCCTTACTGGCGTTTATTTCACGGAATATATCAACTTCGTCACTAGCGGAGAAATAACCATTGCGGCACCCAACTATTTTAACTTGAGGATGGGCCTCTACGCATTTAGCTCGGGCAGCTTCTGCGACACCAGGTGAAGAACCAAAGAAAAATAAACGATAGCCTTTGTTAGCGGATTCTCTAACTAATTCCAAAAATAGGTCAAAACCTGCTACCCTCTCCGGTACATCATTACCCAAAGTTCTACCAGCCCAAACTGTACCCGCGCCATCAGGTAAAACCAAATCAGCTTGCTGCAAAAGCTGTAAATAGAAGCGATTCTTTTGCCCCATCATAATTATTTCAGCATTAGCAGTCACCACTGTTGTAGGTAGTTTATCTTTCACCCTATTGGAAAGATAAATGACGCTTTGACTCATGGTCAAGGGATTGACCGGCACTTTCAAAACATCTATAATTGGTAAATTGTTCATAAAATTTCCTTTACAAGAAGATACCGGCAAAAAATATTTGCCGGTTTAAATGCTATTTTTTTGATTTAACATAAGAATTTAGTATAGTAGCGTTTTTGTTAACGCATTTATATCTATAGACTGGTCTTCCTACGCAACCGCGATTGAGTTCTAGATGTAGGATATTGATGGATTTTAAAAACTCTAGATATTTCCGAATGGATACTCTAGATATACCAATCTTACTGGCGATTTCTTCCGTCGTAAAACTACCATCAATTGTAATAATCTCTTGCCAGACATTATATAATGTTGTTTGCTCCAAGCCTTTAGGAATAGTCCCTGCAGGCGTTTTAGCTTTGTTAAGCAGGCAAGAGTCTAAATCTTCCTGACTGATAACAGCAGAGGAATTAAGCATAATGTTCCTTTGCCTATAACTATTAAGAGCAATACTGAAACGTTCGAACTCAAATGGTTTAATAATATAATCAAAAGCTCCATAACGCAGCGCAGTTAAGATATGCTCTTTGTCGGTAGCTGCCGAAATACAAATTACATCTATATCATAATTTTTTGTGCGAATCTCTTTAAGTAATTGCAAGCCGTCAATATTAGGCATAAAAATATCTAACAAGACCAGATCTACACTCTTTTTGGCTAAAAATTTCAAGGCTTCATCACTATTGCGCACAGAATCTACTAACTGGAAATCATCTAATTGATTAATATACACATCATGTAGTTTGGCCACCATAGGGTCATCTTCAACAACTAAAATTTTAATCATTATTTATCCTCCTTTAGTGGAATGCGTACTGTGAAACAAGTACCATTTTCCGGTGAAGATTCGACATTAATTTGTCCCTTTAATTTATCAATCGTTTCTTTAACCATAGTTAGTCCTAAACCATGCCCCGGGCCTTTGGTTGTGAAATCTTTTGTGAAAATAGAATCAATGATTTTATTATCAATACTAGGGCCACTATTTTCGACAACAATCATAAATTCATCATCATAAGTAAATAATGATAAAATAACTATTTTTTCACCTTCATACAATTGTAAAGCATCAAAAGCATTTTCTAAAAGATTCCCGACGACTAGTATTATATCATGTACATCAAGCACATCAGTCAAATCAGCCGGGAAACTGCTCTCTTCTGCTAAGGTAAAATCAATAGCAAGCTCATTGGCACGACTTTTTTTACCAATTAGAAAACCCGACAAAAGTGGTTCCTTAACTAAATTAGTAATATCATCTGTATTGGTAGTGCCGGTTTGTGTAATAGAGTTAATGTAATTTCTTAGTTCTCCTATTTCATTACATTGCAGCAGTCCACTAATGACATGCATCTTATTCATAAATTCATGAGTCTGAGCTCTCAATGCATCAGCATAATTATAAACCCCAGTTAGTTGTTCTGCCATATATTTTAATGAATCTTTTTCACTAACCATGATAATAACGGCAGTGATATTTTTATTAGTTTTTACAGGAAGCATACTTCCAATAGTATCTAGACCATTAATGTTGATGCTTAAATTATGTTCTTCTATGCCTGATTTAAAAACTTTGGCGATTGTATCAATGCTACTGATTAGGGCAAAGTTTTTGCCTTCAATCTGTGCGCTATCTTCCAAGCAAGATTTGTTTAAGAGTTTTTTAGCCGCATTATTTGCTAAATAAATGCTAAAACTTTTATCAACTACAAAAACTGCCTCCTCGATTGTATTTAAAAGAGTAATACGCTCCTGCAATA
Source organism: Acidaminococcaceae bacterium (assembly GCA_028693975.1). Taxonomy (GTDB): domain Bacteria; phylum Bacillota; class Negativicutes; order Acidaminococcales; family Acidaminococcaceae; genus JAQUUF01. Next base: position 5,000 of record JAQUUF010000055.1, on the reverse strand, counting down.
AATCTGCAATCTGCATAGGCTCACAACCAAAAAGAACAACTTTAATTTTATTAGCTAAGAAATAAGCGCCAAATATACCTACAATTAAACCAATTATCAATGCAATAATCATTAAATTAACAGCATTGCCACTTAAATTTGCAGCCATATTCTCGGGAAAACCCACTACTACATAACCCAAGATGTTGCCTTGACCATCATTAATGGCGAAAGCTTTGTTGTTTCTAAACATATCCGATGGTAATTTTTTGAGGATACCGATTGTACTATCAGCGACTGCACTTGCGTTAAGCAAAGGAGCATTCGTGGGATTATAGATAGCCAGTATATTTTCTTTTTGGTCAAAGATAACAATACTGGCATTGGTAGCATTACTTATATCTGCTATTGCTACAGTTAAAGCCTTTTCATCTAAAGGCTTTTTTTGTAGTGCTTGAATAATTGTGGGTGAATTCTGAATTGCATTAGCTACCTTAGTGGCGTTAGCTCCAAGATTTTGCGAAAGCATACTCCCCAATTGCCAGCTTAATAAAATATAACTAGCAGTCAAGGAGACAAAAATAACCACCAAAATCAGCACAGCAATTGATTGATAGAGTTTCAGCCCTTTGATAGCAGGCTTTTTAATAACTAAATCAGGCATAGGTTCACTTCTCCCTAGATTCCAGCAGCACCGGTAGGAATCTGTGTAAAGTTAAATCCAGGATTACGCTCTAAAATCCAATTCAGGCTCCATTCATTATTAACGAGAATAACAGGTCTGTTTTTCTTATCAAAGACCAAGAGGCCATTATCCAGACCTTTTACCTCTTGCACCGGCTTGCCATCATCTCTATAAACCCAACGGGCTACAGTAAAAGGCAATTGATTCATCAAAAGAGGAGCACTATATTCATTCAGCAACCTATATTCCAACACTTCCAATTGCAAAACGCCTACGACACCGATAATATAACTTTCAATACCGATATCACGCTGTTCAAAGACCTGAATAGCTCCTTCTTGAGCTAATTGCGTAATGCCTTTGACAAACTGTTTGCGTTTCATAGAATCCTTCGGCTGCACTCTAGCAAATATTTCCGGTGGGAAAACAGGAAAGTCCTCAAATTGAATTTTTAATTTATCACTACAAATAGTATCACCTATTCCGAAAACGCCAGGGTCAAAAACACCTATAATATCGCCAGGATAAGCCTTTTCGACAATAGTTCGCTCTTGAGCCAAGAATTGTTGTGGCTGGGATAGCTTAACTAATTTGTTGCTTTGCTGATGAAAGACACTCATACCACGGTCAAACATTCCGGAACAAATACGCATAAAGGCAATTCTATCACGATGAGCCGGATTCATATTCGCCTGTATCTTAAAAATAAAAGCAGAAAATTCAGGATTAGAAGGCTCTAACAAACCACCATCTTGTAATAAGCGTGGTTGTGGTTGTGGTGATAATTCCAAGAATTTTTCCAAGAAAGCTCTAACGCCAAAATTCGTCATGGCACTACCAAAGAACATGGGAGTTAGCTTCCCATTATTAACTTTGGCTATATCAAACTCATCCCCGGCAAGATCTAAGAGCTCAATATCATTACAAAGATTATGATAATTCTCTTCACCGATAGCTTCCTTGATAGCAGGGTCATCTAAAGAGCCTGTAGTAGACTTCAAGACCTTGGAACCATGGCTATTATCGTCTTCAAATAGCTCTATTTGTTTCTTTAATCTATCATATACACCAATGTATTGACCCTCAATACCAATGGGCCAATTGATAGGATAAGCATGAATGCCTAAGACTTTTTCAAGCTCGTCCATTAAGTCAAATGGTGTACGGCCATGCCTATCTAATTTATTAACAAAAGTAAAAATCGGCAATTCACGACGGTGACAAACCCAAAATAACTTTTTAGTTTGCGGCTCTACACCTTTGGCAGCATCAATTAACATCACAGCGCTATCTGCGGCCATCAAAGTTCTATAAGTATCTTCACTGAAATCTTGGTGACCTGGCGTATCCAAGATGTTAACTCTATAACCGGTATAATCGAATTGTAATACGCTTGATGTTACGGAAATGCCACGTTGTTTTTCAATCTCCATCCAATCGGACACAGCGTGTTTATTACTTTTACGTGCCTTAACGGAACCTGCTAAATGAATAGCACCACCATAGAGCAGTAATTTTTCTGTTAGGGTTGTCTTCCCTGCATCCGGATGGGAAATAATTGCAAAGGTACGGCGCTTAGTAATTTTATTCAAAAATTCTGACATGCATTTAGCTCCTTCTGTCTTTCTATTCCTTATTTTGTGTTTGATACATCTTCCAGGCAATAACAAGCTGCTCTTTGATATAATCAGGCACAGGCTTTTCTGTTTCTAAATCACCTTGCAAATTAAACCTAAAAGCTATATTATCAAATTCCTCTCCACCATAGGTAGCGCAAGTAAAAGTAGTACGCATAAACTCATCTTTAAAATAACAGTCCTTAAGCATATTTTTTTTGCGCTCTATATCCCAAGTTTTATAAAATGAATATAACTTACGTTGACCAGATTCAGGAATATTCTCACTGGTAATCACTTTGCCTTCAACCGGTGTACAATCTAAGTGTTTATAGACATGACCATTCTTAAGAGTAATGGTCACATACAGCGAATACTCTTCTTCAACAAAGGCCGCGTCTACAATTTGCCAATTTTGCTCCCATTGAGCGAGACAATCAGGACAAATTAATTGAGCATCCTTAATGTCAGTACAACTGAAATCGTCAGAATAATAAAGAACACCATCACTTCTAAAAGGTTTGTGGCATTTTGAACAAACTAATTTAATAGATCTAATCATGTTTACCTCTGATATTGTAACTTTTTTAATTTAATTTATTATATATTATTTGCTCAACTCTGGCAAGAAAAAAAGCACCACACTAATTGTGCAATGCTTAAGTCCAAATAATTGGTCGGAGCGGCGAGATTCGAACTCACGGCCTCTTCCACCCCAAGGAAGCGCGCTACCAAACTGCGCTACGCCCCGAACACAGATATTATTGTAAATGTTTTCAATATTAATGTCAAGGAGAAACTTAAAATATTGTAGTAATTGCAACAAATAAACCAGCTTAACAGCTAGTTAACAATTCTGGCACCCTCATTATCAAGTGTTAATAAGTGGTAGCTGGCTTTTTGTCCTACCTGAGCTAAAGCATTTACCATAGCACGGGCAATCAAAGCGCCATCTGCCTCTATTGGTGCATAGGCCATAATAGTAGAGCCCGCTCCGGAAATAATGGCATTATAAGCACCAGACTTTTTGGCTGCGTCCATAGCTGCCGCTAAGCCCGGAATTAGAGGTGCCCTATAAGGTTGGTGCAATTTGTCTTCCAAAGCAGTTGCTAAATGAGTAGCATTACCTGTAAGTAAGGCGGCTACTAACAACCCTGTACGGCTACAATTAAAAATAGCGTCTTTTAGCGGTACCTGTGCTGGCAAAGCAGCACGAGCTTTCGCAGTAGACAAAGGCTGTTCCGGAACCACAGCAATAAACTGCAAAGGTAATTGAGGTATTAATTTGGTGGTATGAGCTACGCGACCCTGCATATAGCTTATGGTAAAACCACCATACAAAGCAGGCGCCACATTATCAGGATGTCCCTCAATATCAGTAGCAAGTGCCAATAAAGACTCAAGTGACAGCTTAGCACCACATAAGACATTAGCAGCGACTAGTCCGCCAACAATTGCGCTAGAACTACTGCCAAGTCCTCGTGACATGGGAATAACATTATGCATCTTAACTTTTAAGCCATACGGTTGAGGATTAAATTGGCGCCACACTGCGTCAAAAGCGGCAAAGATTAGATTCTCAGGACCAGCCTTAAGCTCATCTTTCCCTTCCCCTTCTACCTCTAAAACCCAACCCCTAGGCAAAAGCGTAAACTCGAAAGTATTATACAAGGTACAAGCTAAACCCAAGGTATCAAAACCAGGACCACAGTTAGCTGATGTTGCTGGAACTTGAACGGTAATAGTCGATAAAGTAGTCATATTTACTCCAATTTATCATCTTCAACACGAATAACATTGCTGATTTCTTTGACCGCAGGCAGCCCACCCACAGTAGCTAAAGCCATCCGCATATTATATTCTGAAACATTATAGGTAATAACAACCAATTCTGCTAAATTACCCACTTTATTCTTTTGCAGTACATTCATCAAACTAACATTTTGGGCGCCAAAGGAGGCAGCAATACTTGCCAAAACACCGGGCTGGTCATCTACCAAAATACGAATGTAGCAAGGAGACATGATGTTTTCTATAGCACATAAATGTTTTTCCTCAAAACAAGTACAGTTAATGCGCCCCGTACAATTATGTAAAATATTACGAGCTACGTCGATAATATCACCGCAGACAGCACTAGCAGTCGGTAAACGTCCTGCACCGCGTCCAAAAAACATAGCATCACCTACAGCATCACCATTAACAAAAATTGCGTTAAAAACATCATTTACTGTAGCCAAAGGATGAGTCTTAGGCAACATGGTAGGATGAATACGAACACTAACCCCATTCTTGCTATCATTTTTGGCTACTGCCAATAGTTTAATAACATAGCCCAGTTCGGTCGCATATTGAATATCTCTTTGAGTTATTTTTTCAATGCCTTCTACATAAACATCATCTAATGAAATCCTTGTATTAAAAGCAATCGAAGCAAGAATTACTAGTTTGCGAGCGGCATCCAAACCACCTACATCGGCAGTGGGGTCAGACTCAGCATAGCCTAATTCTTGAGCCTCTTTGAGCACTTCTTCGTAATCCATATTATCAGATGACATCTTGCTTAGCATATAGTTAGTAGTACCATTAACTATACCCATAATAGAATTAATAGTATTGGCTGCTAGACAAGATTTTAACGGTCTTATAATAGGGATACCACCAGCTACCGCAGCTTCAAAACAAAAATCCAAACTATTATTTTCAGCCAGAGCAAAAAG
>JAQUUF010000054.1 GCA_028693975.1 Acidaminococcaceae bacterium | reverse complement strand
CACGCCCGGTTCAGGAATGTTCTCACCCTTAACGATAGCTTCGTAGGTCTTAACACGGCCAATAACATCATCTGACTTCACAGTTAGAATTTCCTGCAAAGTGTATGCTGCTCCATAAGCTTCCAAAGCCCAAACTTCCATTTCACCAAATCTCTGACCGCCAAATTGGGCTTTACCACCCAAAGGCTGTTGCGTAACCAAAGAGTACGGGCCGGTAGAACGAGCATGAATCTTATCTGCTACCAGATGATGGAGCTTAAGCATATAGGTACAACCTACTGTTACTTCATTATCAAAAGGTTCACCAGTACGACCATCATACAAAACAGTTTTGCCTGTCCTGTCGATTCCTGCCATATCCATAATAGCTTGCATATCAGCATCATGCGCACCGTCAAAAACCGGAACTGCTACAGGTACTGCATGATTTACAGTTTGTGGCATACCGTATTTTTTAACATCATAGCCAGCTTTCTTCAATTCAGCCGTAATATTCTTATCTTGTGCTTCAATTTTCATACCCAAAGCACAAGCTGCCCAACCCAAATGACATTCCAAAACCTGACCAATGTTCATACGACTAGGTACGCCCAATGGATTCAAAACAATTTGTACAGGTTCACCATTAGGCAAGAAAGGCATATCTTCACGAGGTAATACTCTGGAAACAACGCCCTTGTTACCATGACGGCCTGCCATCTTATCGCCTTCGGAAATCTTACGTTTTTGTGCAATATGAACACGAACTTGTTCGTTAACACCCGGTGGTAATTCATCACCATTAGCGCGAGTGAAAATCTTAACGCTAACAATAATGCCTTGTTCACCATGAGGTACACGCAAAGAACTGTCGCGAACTTCTCTGGCTTTTTCAGCAAAAATAGCTCTAATTAGACGTTCTTCAGCACTCAGTTCAGTTTCGCCTTTAGGGGTTACCTTGCCTACCAAAATATCCCCGGGACGAACTTCTGCACCAATTCGAATAATGCCATTCTCGTCCAAATCTTTCAAAGCTTCTTCTGAAACATTGGGAATATCTCTGGTTATTTCTTCTGCGCCCAGCTTAGTATCTCTAGCATCGCATTCGTAATCTTCAATATGCACAGAAGTAAATACGTCAGCCTTAACCAAATCTTCACTTAGCAGAACCGCATCTTCGTAGTTATAGCCTTCCCAAGGCATATAAGCAACAATTACATTATGTCCTAATGCTAATTCGCCATGGTCAGTAGCCGGACCATCTGCCAAAACTTGATTTTTCTTAACCTTATCTCCCTTAAACACAATAGGTCTTTGGTTAACACAAGTGCTCTGGTTGGAACGTTTAAATTTGAGTAAATTGTACGTATCCTGACCTTTCACGGTTGATACCACAATCTTATCGCCTGTTACACTCTCAATCACACCAGCATTTTTCGCCAAAACGCAAACGCCTGAGTCAGTAGCTACCTTGTATTCCATACCTGTACCAACCACAGGAGCTTGAGTACTTAGAAGTGGTACGGCCTGACGTTGCATATTCGCACCCATCAAGGCACGGTTAGCATCATCATTTTGCAAGAAGGGAATCAGTGCTGTTGCAATAGAAACAACTTGTTTAGGCGATACGTCCATAAAGTCTGCCCTTTCCGGAGGGATGGACAATACTTCATTACGATACCTAGCCGTTACTCTATCATCCAGGAAATTGCCCTTATCGTCCAAGGGCTCATTAGCCTGAGCTATAATGTATTCATCTTCTTCATCAGCAGTCAAATACACAATATCGTCTGTAACTTTTTTCTTTTTCTTATCAACCTTACGATACGGCGTTTCAATAAAACCATATCTATTGATAACTGCATAAGTCGACAAAGAACCGATTAAGCCAATGTTCGGACCTTCAGGAGTCTCAATAGGGCACATACGACCATAGTGAGAGTGATGTACGTCGCGAACTTCATAGCCCGCTCTCTCACGAGACAAACCACCAGGACCAAGGGCAGACAAACGACGTTTATGCGTCAATTCTGCCAGAGGGTTGTTCTGATCCATGAACTGTGAAAGCTGGCTACTACCAAAGAACTCTTTGATAGAGGCAACAACCGGTCTAATATTAATCAAAGCTTGTGGAGTGATAACTTCAACATCTTGAATAGTCATTCTTTCTTTGACTACTCTTTCCATACGAGCCAAGCCAATACGGAATTGATTTTGCAAAAGTTCTCCCACGCAACGAATACGACGATTGCCCAAATGGTCAATATCATCGCCTTCACCCATACCATCCATCAAATTCAACAGATAATTAAAAGTCACTACCACATCGTCTGAAGTAACTGTACGTGTCTTCTCACTAATATCATGAGTGAAAATCACTCTTTCAGTGCCGCCTTGGAATTTAACAAAAGCACAACTATGGCCCGGCTGAGAATAAATACCACTAGTTTCTAGTTTCTCAATTGCAGCATCATCAATAACAGTATCAGCAGCAAGAATTTCCTCGCCGACTACTCCATCTTGGTCAATATGACAAATAGGTTTAGCTAATTCTTGACCAAATAATCTTTTCCTCCAACCTAGCTTCTTATTTAACTTATAACGACCCACATAGGCCAAATCATACCTACGAGAATCCGAGAAAGTATTCTGAATAAGCTGGGTTGCATTCTCTAAGTTGGCTGGTTCACCAGGACGCAACTTCTTATAAATCTCCAGCAATGCTTCTTCTTCATTATGCGTTGTGTCCTTGGCCAGAGTTGCTGTTAAAGCCGGGCTCTCACCAAAGCAATTAACTATATCTTCATTAGTAGGCAGACCCATGACACGCAATAAAGCAGTAGCCGCTAATTTTCTAGTTCGGTCTACACGAGCATAAATAACATCATTAAGGTCTGTTTCATACTCAATCCAAGCGCCGCGATTAGGAATAACCGTGGTACCATAAAGTTTTTTGCCGGTCGGATCCATTTCGACGCTGTAATAAGCACCGGGGCTCCTAACCAACTGACTTACGATAACGCGCTCAGCTCCATTGATAACGAAAGTACCGGTATCAGTCATTAAAGGGAAATCCCCCATAAACACACGGGATTCTTTGATTTCACCGGTTTCTTTGTACAACAGGCGAACATCAACATTTAGAGGTGCAGAATAGCTAGCATCACGCTCTTTACAAGTTTCTACATCGTATTTGGGGTCTCCCAAAGCAAAACCTTCGAAAGACAATTCCAAATTTTCGGTGAAATCCTTGATTGGAGAAATGTCCTTAAAAATCTCGTCCAAGCCGTCTTTTATGAACCACTCATAAGACTTGCGTTGAATGTCAATTAAATGTGGCATTTCCAGAACTTCATTAATACGAGCATAGCTATAACGGATTCTGTCACCAGTAGGGACTGGTTTAAACATGTACTCTCTCACTCCTTATTAAAATTTTTACAGCAGAATCAGGTTGCACAATAAGCAAAAAAAAGAGCCAGGCCATCTAATAAATAGTATGGAAGCCTCGCTTTTCTCAGTGTTGTTATCGTGCTCCATCTCCTCTAGGTGAGCGAAACGCGATGTTCAACCACTGAACACTCGTGTCACTTTAAATTTTTCAAAATTACTGTAGTAAGGTATTTTACCATTTATGTTCTAATTTGTCAACATCCAAGATAAAACAAAAAACTCCCTAAAAAAATAGGGAGTTTTATTGAAGGGATTATTTTACTTCTACAGATGCGCCAGCTTCTTCCAATTTAGCTTTCAAAGCATCAGCGTCAGCTTTAGCAATCTTCTCTTTAACAGCCTTAGGAGCTGCATCAACAAGAGCCTTAGCTTCTTTCAAGCCTAAACCAGTTACTTCACGAACAACTTTAATTACGTTGATCTTGCTTTCACCAGCAGCAGTCAATACAACATCAAACTCAGTTTGCTCAGCAGCAGCAGCAGCGGCAGCAGGAGCAGCAGCTACAGCTACAGGAGCAGCAGCACTAACACCAAACTTATCTTCCAAAGCCTTTACCAATTCAGACAATTCCAAAACGCTCATAGATTCAATTGCTTCAATAATTTGATCCTTATTCATGATAATACCTCCAAATTTTCTTTTAAGGGACTGTGCCCGATTTTCAGCCTACTATAGACAAGTTAAGCTGTTTCTTTTTCTTTCTTTTCTCTGATAGCTTCCAAAACGTATACTGCATTGCGAATAGTACCTTGCAATACATTGACAAACCCTGTAATAGGTGCCTGCATACTTCCCAGCATTTTGGCCAAAAGAACTTCTTTGGGCGGCAATGCTGCCAAAGCCTTAATTTCTGCTTCAGAAATTAGCTTGCCATCTAGAACGCCAGCTTTGATTTCCAAAGCCTTGTGATCTTTAGCAAATTCTTCAATAATCTTGCAAACTTCAACCGGATCTTCAGGAGCAACTGCAATAGCAGTATTTTGCTCTAAATGAGCTTCCAGGCCTTCAATGCCAACTTCTTGAGCAGCAATACGAAGCAAAGTGTTTTTTACAACAACATACTTAACTCCGGCTTCACGCATACCACGTCTGAATTTAGTATCTTCAGCTACGGTCAAACCGCAATAATTAACTAAAACAGTACATTTAGCACCATTGAGTAATTCCTTAATCTCAGCAACTTTAGCTGCTTTCTCAGGTCTTACATTATGCATTATCTACACCTCCTTGATTTGATATTTATCAAATCAAAAACGACCTCTCGGCACCTAGCCGGAGGTCGTATAATATATACACATCTCCAACCTAGGCGGGCGATTTTCATCTTTGAGCACTGTGGCACCTGCTGTCTACGGTCCGATAATCATTTTCGATATTGAGTTACTATTTGTTGCTTGCAGCTTTCAATACATCAATATGCACGCCAGGTCCCATTGTAGTAGACAAGGTTACGCTCTTAATATATTGTCCTTTTGCACCAGATGGTTTAACTTTAATCAAAGTTTCAATCAAGCTGACATAATTGTCCAATAATTGTTCTTCAGTAAAGGAAACTTTACCAATACCATTTTGAATATTACCGGCCTTATCAGTACGATACTCAATCTTACCAGCTTTAATTTCACTAAGAGCCTTAGTCAAATCCATAGTTACTGTACCAACTTTGGGGTTAGGCATTAAACCTTTGGGTCCCAAAATCTTACCCAAACGTCCAACAGTACCCATCATATCAGGAGTAGCTACGCAAACATCGAAGCCAGCCCAACCACCTTTGATTTTTTCAATGATCTCATCGTCACCAATGAAATCTGCCCCAGCAGCTTGAGCTTCAGCTACTTTAGGACCTTTGGCAAAAACCAAAACTGTCTTAGACTTACCAGTGCCATGTGGCAATACCATAGCTCCACGTACTTGTTGATCAGCATACTTGGGGTCAACACCCAAACGAACTGACACTTCTACAGAACTATCAAACTTAGTAGTAGATGTTTTCTTAACTAATTCTACTGCTTCTTTTGGTGAATAAAGCTTACCTGCTTCAATCAACTTAGCAGCATCTTGATACTTTTTACCTTGTTTAGACATAATTCAAATCCTCCTTGTGGTTTAACGGCATAACAGCCTCCCACCATTTAGTAAGTATTGCCCTAAGAGATTAGTCTTCGATAACAATACCCATGCTACGAGCGGTTCCTTCAATCATACGCATTGCGGATTCAACATCAGAAGCATTGAGATCTTCCATTTTTGTAGTAGCAATTTCACGTACCTGATCGCGCTTAAGAGTAGCAACTTTATTTTTGTTAGGTACACCTGAAGCCTTAGCCAATCCTGCAGCTTTCTTAAGTAAAACTGCTGCCGGCGGAGTCTTAGTAACAAACGTAAAAGAACGGTCTTCGAATACTGTAATTTCTACAGGAATAATTAGACCAACTTCTTTAGCTGTACGCTCGTTAAAATCCTTAACGAAGGCCATGATATTAATACCTGCTTGACCAAGAGCCGGACCTACGGGAGGAGCCGGGGTAGCTTTGCCTGCTGGTACTTGTAACTTAACTAATTTAATTACTTTCTTTGGCATTATCTACACCTCCTTACACTTTTTCAACTTGTGTAAAATCAACTTCAACAGGAGTTTCACGTCCAAACACATCAACCAATACTTTCAGTTTACCGCGTTCTTCATTTATCTCTGCTACTGTACCAACCCTTCCGGCAAAACCGGTACCGGTCAGTTTAACAGCCTGTTGGAGGACAACATCAATTGTGGGACGAGCAATGTTACTTGCTGCAACATTATCTCCTAATATACGTTTAACCTCTTCCTCACTAAGGGGAATAGGTTTCGTACCAGAACCTACGAAGCCGGTAACACCAGGAGTATTGCGTACAGCGTACCAAGATTTGTCGTTAACAATCATCTCAACGAGAACATAACCAGGGAACACTTTACGTGGCGTAACCTTTTTCTTATCATCTTTTACTTCAATCTCATTCTGCATAGGTACCAATACTTGAAATATCTCGTTCTCCATACCCAAAGAATGAATCTTGCGTTCGAGATTAGCTGTTACCTTATTCTCATACCCAGAATAAGTATGAATAACATACCAACGCTTTTTTTCTTCCATCAATTACACTCCCAAAAGCAGTCTTAGGACATGACCAAACACACTGTCAATTATCCAAATTAACCCAGCTATAAACAATACAGCAATGATAACAACAATAGTGTCAACTATCATCTCCTGCTTGCCAGGCCAAGTTACTTTTTTCATTTCATTCTTTGTCTCACGAAAGAATACGGATATGCCATTCGCACTCTTTACATCAACTGCTTTAGCTTTAGCTTTTTTCGGAACGGCCATTTTTTCACATCCTTAATCCTCGTAAAGCAAAATAGATCTACACACTCTAATATAATGAAACTAAAATTACTTAGTCTCTTTATGCAATGTATGTTTCTTACAGAACTTGCAATATTTTTTAATCTCGATACGATCTGGATCGTTCTTCTTGTTTTTGTTAGTTTGGTAGTTACGTTGCTTGCACTCAGTGCACGCCAATGTAATACCATTGCGGTTTCCAGCTGCCATTATAAACACCTCACTTACCTATCTATATACTTATCAGGTCAAAATGTCGCCTATATAGCGTAACATACCTAACACTTTATGTCAACAAAAATATGAGGTCGGATTAGCTCCGACCTCAAGTATTTTTCAACTTAGAAATTAAGCTTCGATATCAGCAACTACGCCTGCGCCTACGGTATGACCGCCTTCGCGAATTGCGAATCGCAAACCTTTTTCAATTGCTATCGGGGTAATCAATTCTACGTCCATGGTTACATT
>JAQUUF010000053.1 GCA_028693975.1 Acidaminococcaceae bacterium | reverse complement strand
ATTGACGGCTGCGTCATGCTCATCGATAATCCCGAGTCGGATAATGAAGACTTGATGACAGTTATCAAAGGACCGGATTTCCCCACCGCCGGTATTATTCTGGGCAAGCAAGGTATTGTCAGTGCCTATACCACCGGTCGTGGCGTAGTAAAAGTCAGGGCCAAGGCCGAGATAGAGCCCATGCCCAAGAATAAGCATAGAATTATTGTGACCGAACTGCCTTATCAGGTCAACAAAGCACGTTTGATTGAGAATATTGCCCATTTGGTGCAAGATAAGACCATTGAAGGCATTACCGATTTGCGCGACGAAAGTGACCGCAAAGGCATGCGTATCGTGATCGAGCTGCGCAGCGATGTGGTGCCGGATATTATTCTGAATAGATTGTACAAGCATACCCAGATGCAAGATTCCTTTGGCATTATTAATCTGGCCTTGGTAGACGGACACCCCAGAGTGCTGAACCTCAAACAAATGCTGGAGTATTATCTCCTGCACCAGAAGGAAGTTATTACTCGTCGTACCCGCTATGAATTGGCCAAAGCCAAGGATAGAGCCCATATCTTGGAAGGCTTGAAAATAGCTCTGGATAATCTCGATGCTGTTATTACCACCATCCGTCAAAGTGCCAATGGCGATATCGCCAAAGCGGCCTTGATGCAGAACTTCCACCTCAGTGAAAGACAAGCTCAGGCCATTTTGGATATGAGATTGCAGCGCTTGACCGGCTTAGAGCGCAAGAAGATTGAAGACGAATATGCCGATGTGTTAGAAACCATTGAGTATTTGGAGAGCGTTCTGGCCGACGAAGGCAAAGTTATGGGTATTATCAGAGAAGATTTGCTGGAGATGAAGAAGCGTTTTGGCGACAAACGCCGCACTGCCATCATCAGAGATACCGGCGATATTGATATCAAAGACGTTATTCCCGATGAAGAAGTGGTAGTTACTATCAGTCGCCAAGGCTATGTGAAGCGTCAGGCGCTGACTAATTTCCGCTCCCAGAATAGAGCAGGACGGGGCAAGCAAGGCGGCAGCGGCAAGCTGAAGGCCGAGAGCATCAAGACCGTCACCAACGAAGACTACTCCGAGCATTTACTCCTGACCTCCACGCATCAGAACCTCCTGTTCTTTACCAATAGGGGCAGAGTGTATCATCTAGAGGCCTACGAGATTCCGGAAGCTTCCAGGACAGCCAAAGGCAGCGCTATTGTCAACGTCTTGCCCATGTCTGGCGGAGAGAAGATTACGGCGGTCATTACCGTCAAAGAATATCAGGAAGACCGCTTCATGTTCATGGCGACCAATAGAGGTATCGTCAAGAAGACCAAGATCAGTGAGTTCAATCATACGCGTCGGGCCGGCCTTATAGCCATCAAGCTGGACGAAGGCGAAGAATTGATTGATGTGAAGCTAACAGACGGTAATACCGATATTATTATGGCTACCCGCAAGGGCTTAGCTATTCATTTCAGTGAGCAGGATGTGCGTCCTATGGGTAGAGTATCCCATGGTGTCAAGGGTATTACCCTAGGCAAAGAGGATGTAGTGGTCTCCATGGACAGCGCACCGGAGAACGGCGAAGTATTAACTGCTACCGAAGACGGCATGGGCAAGCGGACCAAGATTAGTGCTTACCGCAAGCAGACCCGCGGTGGCAAGGGCGTCATTAACCAGAGAGTGACTGCCAAGACCGGCAAGATTGTAGGCACCAAAGTGCTGCTGCCGGGCCAAGAAGTCATGCTGATTAGTACCGCCGGCGTTATCATCCGCATTGCGGCCACCGATATTTCCACCTTCGGGCGTATAGCACAAGGTGTCAAGCTCATGGCTCTGGACCAAGGCGACAAAGTAGCAGCGCTAGCCGTTATCGACGCTGTAGAAGACGAAGCAACAGAAGAATAAAGTGTGACATAAACTTAACGCCCTCGAGAGGAATCTCGGGGGCGTTGCTGCGTCAAAACTAGAAACAGTGCCTGTCCCCTTTTCCAACGCATGATATCCTGCAAAGTTCATTGTCATGTAGGCTTAATTATGATAAAATTATGATAATATAATTTGACATTGGTGGTGATTATTATGATTAATATTAGACCTGTTTCTGACCTTCGAAATAAATTTACGGATATTGAAAAAACCGTCAAAGAAGACGGGCCTGTTTATCTAACAAAAAATGGTTATGGTTCTATGGTCGTCCTAAGCATGGAGCAATATGCTGCTTTGACCGATGCGACAGAACTGAAGCTTGATGAAGCTGATAAGGCAGCCGCTGCTGACTCTGTTCGTTACACAGAAAAAGAAGTTTTTGACAGAGTAAGGAAAGAAGAATAAAGTGTGACCTAAACTTAACGCCCTCGGGAGGAATCTCGGGGGCGTTGCTGCGTCAAAACTAGAAACAGTGCCTGTCCCTGTTTCCAATCGTCAGGGACGAAGTCTGTCCATCTCGGCCATAATTGTTAGAGAAAACTCAGATAAAGGTTTAATTTTTGGTGTCGATATGTTAAAATTTATACAGTATACTTGTTAGTGGAAGGGAAAGAGTCAAATGAACTATATTAAAGAAGCAGATGTCGTCGTTATCGGCGGCGGCGTAGTTGGTTGCGCCATTTTGCGAGAACTAAGCAAATATAAGCTCCGGAGTATTCTAGTGGAGAAGGAGCCCGATTTGGCTTGTGGCACTACCAAAGCCAACAGCGCTATCATCCATGCTGGGTTTGATGCACCCAAGGGGAGCAAAAAAGCTCTCACCAATGTGCGCGGTAATAGATTGTACCACGAATTGCAGGACCAATTAAATTTGGATATTAAGTGGCTGGGCTCTATGGTTGTGGCAACTACCGCAGAGGAAATGGCTACTTTGGAAGAATTACTCTCGCGCGGCATCGCTAACGGTGTCAAAGGTTTGGAAATAATTGACAAAGAAGCTGTTCTGTCCAAGGAACCTAATCTGACGCCTAATGTACAAGGTGCTTTGTGGGCTCCCACTGCCGGTATCTGCTGGCCCTTTGGGGCAGCTCTGGCTTTTGCCCGCTGCGCTGTACAAAACGGAGCCGAAGTGCTGACAGACTGCGCGGTAGAGCAAGTTTTGGTAGAAGACGGCAAGGTAGTCGGTGTAGCTACCTCTCAAGGCGCTATCCAAGCCCGCTATGTTATTAATGCTGCCGGCCTCTATGGCGACGCTATTGCTGCCAGCGCCGGAGACACTAGTATTCACATTCATCCCCGTAAGGGCGAATATATTTTGTTTGACAAGACGGCCGCTGCTTCTTTGGTCCAGGGCATTGTATTCCCCACGCCGACCAAGACTTCCAAAGGTTGCTTAGTCTGCGCTACTACCCATGGCAATGTTTTCATTGGTCCCAACGCCCAGGATATGGCGGACAAAGAAGACCTCGCTACAACTACAGAAGGCATGAACGCCATCATTGCGTCTGCCAAGAAGTTAGTACCGACGCTGCCTCTGGGTGCTTCTATCACAGAATTCAGTGGCCTGCGTGCAGTGAGCGATAACGGTGACTTTATTATTGAAGCTTCTAGCGTCCATGGCTTGATTCACGCCACGGGCATGCAGTCTCCGGGACTGTCTTCCGCACCGGCTATTGCCGAGGAAGTACTGGAGATACTGCGCGAGCTGGACGATACCCTCGTGCTTAAGCATGACTTCAAGGCTGTTTTGCCCCGTCATAAGGCTTTTAGCGCTATGACTAGAGCAGAGCAAGAAGCGGCTATCGCTGCTAATCCTCTCTATGGCAGAGTAATTTGCCGTTGCGAGACCGTAACCGAAGGCGAAATCGTGGAGGTTATCCACGAGACTTGCGGTGCCAAGACCGTAGACGGCGTCAAGCGTCGCACTAGAGCCGGCATGGGTCGCTGCCAAGGCGGTTTCTGCGGACCGAGAGTAACCCAGATCATCGCCAGAGAGCTGAATATACCAGTGACGGCAGTGCGCAAAGAAGGCGCTGCCTCCCAGATGTTTTACGATAAAGAAGCAGCAGGAGGTAAGGACTAATGAAACAGCTCCATTACGATATAGTAATTGTGGGCGGCGGTCCTGCGGGATTGTCTGCTGCCTATAGTGCGTATGAGAACGGTGCCAAGAAGATTCTGGTCATCGAAAGAGATAGAGAATTAGGCGGTATTTTGCAACAATGCATTCACAATGGTTTTGGTCTCCATCATTTCAAAGAGGAGCTGACCGGACCGGGCTATGCTCACCGCTGCATAGAATTAATCAAAGATAAACCCGAAATAACAACTATGGTAGACACTATGGTGCTAGAAGTCAGCGGCGACAAGACTGTCCTGGCCATCAATCCTCAAGAAGGGCTGATGCAGATTACCGGTGACGCTCTGATTCTGACCATGGGCTGCCGTGAGCGGACCCGCGGGGCTATTCGTATTCCCGGCGAGCGTCCGGCCGGTGTCTTCACTGCCGGTGCTGCTCAGCGTATGGTTAATATGGAAGGCTATCTGCCCGGACACAAGATTGTTATCTTGGGCAGCGGCGATATCGGACTTATTATGGCCCGCCGCATGAGCCTAGAAGGCTGCAAGGTGCAGGCTTGCCTAGAGATTTGTCCTTTCTCCAACGGCTTGACCCGTAATATTGTGCAATGTCTCCATGACTATGATATTCCCCTGTATCTGTCCCATACTATCACCAAGATTAAGGGCAAAGACAGAGTAGAAGGTATTACTGTAGCCAAGGTGGACGAGAGGATGCAGGTTATCCCCGGCACTGAATTTGATATCGACTGCGATACAGTGCTCTTATCCGTAGGACTTATCCCGGAGAACGAGTTGTCTCGTGGCATTAACTTAGAGATGCACCCCCTGACCAACGGTCCTATTGTGGACCAGCGTCGTGCTACCAGCCAACCTGGTATTTATGCAGCCGGCAATGTCGTGCATGTCCATGATTTGGTAGACTTTGTGAGTGAAGAAGCAGAGCTGGCCGGCAAGTACGCTGCCTTGCAAGTCACAGGCTGCTTGCCTGCTGCCGTAGAGACAGTAACAGTTACCCCCACAGACGGTATTCGTACCTGCGTGCCTCAGCGACTACATCTGCCCGAAGGCGGCGAGCCGGTTAAGCTCTTTATGCGTGTGGCTGCTCCCTTGCGCAAGGTGAAGCTGGAGGTTCTGTGCGGCGACAAGCTGCTTCTTAGCAGAATGCTGCCTGTAGTGAAACCCAGTGAGATGGTAGCGGTAGAGCTGCCGCCGGAGAAGACGGCTGAGATTAAAGGCGAACTGACAGTGCGTTTGAATAGAGGTGTTTGAGATGGCAACTGAAACGAAAATAATGAATTGTATCACTTGCCCCATGGGCTGTGAATTAACGGTCACCATTACCGATGGCGTGGTGACGGATGTGAAGGGTAATACTTGCCCCCGCGGTAAGAAATACGCAGAGAATGAGATTGCCTCCCCCAAGAGAATGCTTACTTCCACCGTCAAGGTGACAGGGGGACTGCTGCCGCTGCTCCCCGTGGTATCCCGCGATGTTCTGCCCAAAGGCAGAGTGCTGGATTGTGCTGCTTATTTGCGTCAGGTAGAGGTGAGTGCACCCGTAGCTGAAGGACAAGTAATCTGTCCTAATATCTTAGGCTTGGGTGTGGATATCGTCGCTTCCCGCGCTATGGAGAAATGTAACTAACAATGAAACAAGACGATTATAAGCGAGGCTTGACCATGGGGCTCACCTGCTATTTGCTCTGGGGGCTGCTCCCCATCTATTGGAAGAGCATTGAAGCGGTGAACTCCTTCGAGATCCTTGCTAACAGAATTATCTGGTCGTTGCTCTTTATGATAGGCGTCTTACTTGTCTCGCACAAGTGGGGCGCCTTTGTGCAAGAATGCAGAGCCATCCGAGCAGATAGGAAGAAATTAGCCACGGTTATTCTAGCCGGCTGTGTCATTACCTTCAACTGGGGCCTCTTTATCTGGGCCGTGGGACATGGCCGTATCGTAGAGACCAGTATGGGCTACTATATGAATCCTTTGGTGAACGTGCTCCTGGGCGTAGTGTTCCTCGGCGAGCGCTTGACCAACTGGACCAAGGTCTCCGTGGCGCTGGCTGCCATAGGGGTGTGTTTCATGCTGGCCAAAGTCGGCGTCTTCCCTTGGATATCTATCTGTCTGGCTCTCTCTTTCGGGCTCTATGGCTATATCAAAAAAACTTTGGTGGTCACGACCACTACCAGTATCTTGCTGGAGACGCTGGTCGTGGTACCGCTAGCTCTGGCCTACGTGGGCTCTTTGAGCTTAGAGCAGGCAGCAGCGTGGCAGACGGCACCGACTAGGTCTATCGCTTTGCTCATCGGAGCCGGTGCAGCTACGGCCATACCACTGTTGCTTTTTACCGGGGCGGCGAAGAAATTACCCCTGAGTATGTTGGGCTTTTTGCAGTATTTGTCCCCCACGCTGACGCTTTTGATTGGTATTTTTCTCTACCAAGAGTCTTTTACTTGGGGACATCTGCTCTCCTTCGGGTGGATTTGGCTGGGGCTATTGGTTTTCACCTGTGACCAGTTCCGCTCCGCTTAGTCAGACTGTAAACACAACATTTAGTGCCTCTGGATATACACAGATTTTTTATACAGAGTTATCCACAGGGCTGTGAATAAGTTGATAACTTTGCTTACAATATTAAAAAAATGCGAAATAACCACGCAAAATTTGAAAATAAGCCCTAAATTTCCCAAGTTATGCACAGAAACTGTGTATAATGTGGATAAAACCTGTGTATAATTTAATGAGTAATCATTTTCAAAAACTAGATGTAGGGTTAAGCCCTCTCAGTGGATTCGCAGACGTGAGAAAATAGGGTTTACACTAACAGAGGGTTCAGGCAGTCTCTTAGGGGAAGTATACGCAAGCAATATATCTGCGCCGCCGGGTCTTATAAGAGGAACTGCTGCGCTACGGAAATATTAATTATAGCTTGACAAAAGTTTACAACTATAGGATAATATCAGTAATTTAATACAAAATATAACAGTGATGAACGGGAATAAAGATGAGTTGTGTCCGCGTAGAGAGCCGATGGTTGGTGCAAATCGGTGGGATTGGTTCATGGATTAAATCACCCGGGAGCTCAGTAGCGAACGCTTCGGCTAGTAGTAGACTGCGTGGCAGACATGTTACGTCTGGACCGATTGTTGGATCGGTGCAAGAGAGAGAAATTAGGGTGGTACCGCGTATATTACGCCCCTGCTATAGTAGCAGGGGCTTTTTTAATGGGAGGATTATGATGAAAATAACAGGTTCGCAAGCAATTATCAAAGTTTTGGCAGAAGAAGGAGTAGATACTATTTTTGGCTACCCCGGCGGGCAAGTTATTCCTTTGTATGATGCGCTCTATGATGCACC
>JAQUUF010000052.1 GCA_028693975.1 Acidaminococcaceae bacterium | reverse complement strand
AAGAGAAGGAATCTTTGAAGTTCGACATACTGGGTCCCACGACAATGGGCTTGGCGTGAGCTGCCGGCTCTAGAACATTGTGTCCGCCGTGCTTAATCAAAGAACCGCCGATGAACACTACATCGCCTACAGCATAGATACGCCCTAATTCGCCAATGGTATCGAGCAAAATAACCGGATATTGCGGTCTGTCTCCCTTGCAATCGCGCAAAGCTGTTCTTAAGCCTGTCTCTAAGCCATGCTTCTTGCCAATCTTGGTGATTTCTTCAACGCGGCCAGGTTTACGAGGTGCAATAACAAGGCGTGCTTTGGGGAATTTGTCCTTAATAACATCAAAAGAATCAAACAGTGCATCTTCTTCGGTGGGATGAGTACTGCCAGCCACAATTATGGGGAAGCAGCCTTCTATGCCCAGTTCTTTCTTGTAATTGACCAAATCTGCGGCCGTTACTTCCGCATAGGTTTGGTCAAACTTGGTATTGCCAGTCACGAAAATCTTACGCGGCTCAGCACCCAAATGCACAATATATTCAGCATCAATGGAAGACTGCATACAGAACCGTGTAACGCTGGCCATCATATCTTCCAAAATGCCCATTAAATAATGGTAAGTCTTAACGGAGCGGTCGGAAATACGGCCATTAACCATCATCACGGGAATCTTACGCAATCTGATAGCGCGCAAGAAATTGGGCCAGAGCTCTGTCTCTACCGGCAAGAATACTCGGGGCATAATACGCTTGACCATGGATTCGGCCACAAAGGGGAAATCCAAGGGATAGTAAATAATAGCATCAGCTTCAGGAATAATCTGGTGAGCCATGTTGTAGCCACCGGTAGTAACGGCCGATACAAGTATCTTCGCCTCTGGCATCTGCTTACGTATTTCTTTGACCAGGGGGCTGGTCGCCACAATCTCACCCACGGAAGCACCATGAATCCAGATGCAGTCCTTGTGAGCTACAGCGGCTATTTCTTCATCTCGCACCCGGCCAAAAGATTGGCGGAAGCGGCGCGGGAAGCCCTTCTCTCTAAAAAAACGATAGGTATAATAAGGCAGAACTACAAAAATGCCTACCAATATTACCAAAAAATTTAAAATTATATAGTACATACAGGTTCCCCTTTGAGTTCCGCAGTCTTATACTGAATTTCGTGCAAATGTGCATAAAGACCCTGCTTGGCCATGAGCTCTTGGTGTGTGCCTTCTTCGGCAATACAGCCATGATCCAGAACTAGTATCTTGTCTGCGTTTTGGACGGTGGATAGCCTATGGGCAATCACAAAAGCAGTACGTCCTACCATCAATCTGTCCAACGCTTCTTGCACGATGCGCTCGCTCTCTGTATCTAGAGCTGATGTTGCTTCGTCTAAGATAAGAATACGCGGGTCTTTCAAAATAGCTCTGGCTATAGCAATCCTCTGTCTTTGACCACCGGACAAATTCAAGCCGCGGTCGCCTAAGGCAGTAGCATAGCCTTGAGGTAATTCCATGATAAAGTTGTGAGCATTAGCCGCCTTGGCCGCCAATTCCACTTCCTCTTGGGTAGCGTCCAGCCTGCCATAGAGGATATTAGCGTACACGCTACCATTAAACAACGTCGTCTCCTGCGGCACAATACCTATCTGTCTGCGCAGCGAGGCTACGGTCACATCCTGAATATTATGCTGGTCGATGGTAATAGAACCGTAATCAACATCATAAAAACGAGGAACCAGATTGGCAATAGTAGATTTGCCGGCACCGGACGGTCCTACCAAAGCCACCACTTGTCCCGGCTCAGCGCTAAAGGAAATCCCTCGCAGTATCGGGTCCTCCGGATTGTAGCTAAAGCCTACATTATCGAACACGACCTTACCGCTAATATTGGGCAGGTCCTCAGCCTTGGGTTTATCTTTGATAACTTCATCCAAATCCAAAACATCAAAAACGCGCTGTGCTGCGGCTAGCGCCTTTTGGATACTACCAATTACTCTAGTCAAACGCTTGATAGGATTAGAGATATTAACAGCATAGACCAAGAAGGCAACCAGTGAGCCTGCGGTTATTTCGCCGTCGATAACGCTGCGGCCGCCATACCAGATAATAGCGGTAACGCCAATAGCCGCCACACACTCTACTACCGGGGTCAAGAGAGCCATCAGCTGGGCATTTCTCATATTGGCACTGAAGTTAGCTAGGTTCTCTTTGTTAAATCTATCAATTTCATAATCTTCACGCACAAAGGATTTGATAATGCGGGAAGATGATATAGTCTCTTGCAGAACAGAGGTAATATCTGCGGTACATTCTTGAATCCGGCGTCCAGCCACCCGAATCTTCTTGCCAAACAAATCCATGAGGAACAAAACAGCGGGAAAAGTCCCGAAGGTGAACAGCGTCAGCTTCCAGTCCAAATAGAACATAGCCGCGATGGAGCCAATGAGGATGCAGCCCTCGGTAATCATTTCGATGGTATTTTGCACCATGGCTGATTGCAAGGCACTTACGTCATTGGTCACATAACTCATGATGGTACCGGTTTTGTTCTTGTCATAAAAAGCTACACTCAAGCGCTGCAGCTTGGTGTATACAGCGCCGCGAATGTCAATTATAACTCGCTCGCCCACATAACTCATGAGGTAATTCTGCCCATAGTAGAAAATACCCCGCAAGAAGAAAATAATAACAATACTGGCACAGACCCAATTCAACATACCAGCATTCTTCTCAGCCAAAACTTGGTCCACCACATCTTTGATAATCCACGGCAGATAAAGATTACCTGCCGCTGCCAAGGCTGTACAAACAGCTGCAGCAATCAAACGATGCAGGTAGGGCTTGATGTAGTTGAGAATTCTCACATATAAATTCATTTTTTATCTCCAGCTAATTTAAGTGTCAAACGAGCTACTCGCTCCACTGCGCCTGGTTCTCCCAGACGTTTTTTGATTTGCAATAATTCACGGCGAATGCGGGAAGCTTCCTCCGGCTCTAAGAAGCGCAGCACCTCGCGTGCCATATTCTGCGGCGTCATCTGCTCTTGGAGTAGTTCCGGCAGGATAGGCGTACCTGCCACGATATTGGGCAGTCCGATGCACTTGATGCTCAGTACGGCACGCAAAATCAAGCCCAGCAAATAAGCAGTTTGGTAACAGATTACACTGGGCAGGCCGCACAGCGCCGCTTCTAAGGTAACCGTGCCGCTGGTGGCGAGTGCCACATCGGCCACGGACATAACGTCGTAGATATTGCCTTCAACAATACGCACCTGCATGCCTTGAGCGTCCATATGCCCTTGCAAAAGGCTCGGGGGAATAGTCGCAGCTCGCGGCATAATGAAGTCCACACTGGGGTCAGAGCGCTTAATCAGCTTGGCTGCTTGCAGCATCGGCGGCAGCATAGTCTCAATCTCTTTGAAACGACTGCCGGGCAGGAGCAGAACCAGATGATGCCCCACCTTCTTACCTGCTAGCTTAACTGCTTCTTCCTTGGGCAGGGTAGGATGCACAATATCAACCAGCGGGTGTCCCACGAATTCCGTATCGGCACCGGCTTCTTTGTACACATCATACTCGAAGGGGAAAATCGCTGCCACCTTATTCACCAAAGCGGCAACTTTTTTGGCACGGCCTTTGCGCCACGCCCAAGCAGAAGGACTGATGAAGGATACTATAGGAATGCCCATTTCCTTGGCAATAGCGGCAATGCGCATATTAAAATCCGGATAATCAATGACTACCAGACAATCAGGTCTGCGCTCTTGCATTAGTTGTCTGAAATCATTGCGCAGTTTCAAAATAGAGGGCAGTTTTTTGACAACCTCAACAAAGCCCATCACTCCATGGTCTTTGATATCAAAGACAACCTCTCCACCAGCTTGGCGCAGGTTGTCACCACCCATGCCATACACCTCGGCTTGAGGGTCCAATTTGAAGATGGCTCGTGCCAGCGCACCGGCATGAACATCACCGGAAGCTTCGCCGGCAGAAATCATAATTCTAGTCAACGAGTTTCTCCTTATTTCTGTCTATATAATGTAGCTAATTTTACAAATAGCAAGACTTAATCACTGTATATTATAACACAAAAAGGGCGTGCCGTATGGCTCGCCCTTAAAAATTTCTCTATTTTGTTACTATTTGGCCATAACAAAGATATTATGCTGCTCTGCTAGCGCTAAAGCTTGTTCTTTTTCTACCAAAAGCGTACGCCCAGCCTCCATCACAATTCCTTTGGCTCCAGCTTGTACCATAGACTGAATTGTTTTGAGTCCTACAGCCGGCATATCAAAACGATTATCCTGCTGCGGTTTGGCAGTCTTGGCCACTATATTGTCCTTGCTCAGCAACCCGCTGCGAACAATACAAGCATCGGTCCCCTCAATAGCCTCCACCGCAATAATAGCCTTATGCTTAACTACCACAGTCTGCCCTATGTCTAGACGCCCAATCTCTTTGGCCATAGCGAAGCCGTATTCCACATCAGCCAGTTCTTCTGCTGTCGGCTGACAGCGGGTAAAAACTCCGGGAGCAGGCATCAGATGGCTTAAGAAAAGCGTCTGATTCATCGCCTCCATACCTTCGGAGCGGAGCTTGGCTACCAAGGCATTCATAATAGTATCGTCATTGCGGTTAGGCAAAGAAGAAAGGAGCTTAATGGCCTGCCAATCAGGTACAATAGCTCCTGCACTATACAAAATTTCTTTGGTCACCTTGCCAATCATAGTGACACGAGTAACTTTGTTATCCTTCAAAAAATCTATAATCTTGCCGATTTTGCCAATGTGAGTACCCAAATAAACGTCTGCTACACTAGCAAGCTCCGTGTCAATCCCCGGAACTACGCCGACAGCGACGACTCTATAACCTTCAGCTCTAGCGCCCTTAGCTACCTCTACCGGCAAATGACCCACTCCAGCCAATATCCCTAGGGTTTGTACCATCAGAGCCACCTATTCCTTCACGCTAGACTTACTGGTACGGCAAATACCTCTTTCTACATTACGCAAGAAACGCAGCAAATGCTCTACTTCTTCACTGCTTTCTAATTCCTGCTCCATCACAGTAATGGCCTCTTGCAGCGTATAACCACTGCGATAAAGAATCTTGAAGCCTTTTTTAAGCTCCTTGCGCACAGCAGGGGCAATACCGGCACGGGAAATACCCACGCTGTTAAGTCCTGCCACGTAGGGAGGATTACCTGCTACAATAACAAAAGGCGGTACATCTTGGTTCACGCGCGTCATGCCGCCCACCATGCAATTACGTCCAACTTTGGTAAATTGATGCACGGCAGCTAGGCCGCCAATAACAGCGCGGTCTTCCACAATAACATGTCCTGCCAAGGTTGCCACATTACTCATAATAACATGATTACCAACTACACAGTTATGCGCTACATGGGTATAAGCCATGAGCAGAACATCATTGCCTATTCTAGTCTCATTACCTTCGCCTACGGCTCTATGCACGCTGGCGCACTCATGAATAGTCACTCGGTCGCCCAAGACGGTATAAGTCTTCTCGCCATTGTATTTCAAATCCTGCGGCGTCGCCCCAATGCTTACCCCAGGAAAGAATTCGCATTCCTTACCAATAGTAGTGTAGCCGTCGATAACGACATGTGGATGCAACTTGGTTCCATCACCTATAACAACATGCGGACCAATCACGCAATATGGTCCCACCTCCACGTTGCGGCCCAAGATAGCTCCCGGATAAACAACGGCAGTCTCATGGACTTTGCGTATCGGCATTACTACTGAATCTACTCCCATAATACTCTCACTCCCACAATCATAATATTACCTTGCCCAATATAGATAATCGACTTCATAGTCAGTAACAATTATATATCACTACCTGGCTAATTCTACCAGAATTACTTGTTTTTACTTCTACTTCGCCGTTTAGCTCGTGTTTAAACGTCAAAACAACTATTTCTTAAATTTTATCTTTAATAACAAAGAAACAGTCACATTCGCAAGCCACTTCGCCATCAACTTTGCCCTCGCAATGGATGGTGCCCATATTACCACGTACCTTGGTGACATCCGTACGCGTAATAACTTGATCTCCCGGTATCACAGGTTTATAGAAGCGCACCTTATCAATTTTGCCGAACATAGCAATCTTGCCGCGGTTTTCTTCCGGATAGAGCATAGCCACGCCGCCTACTTGGGCCATAGCCTCAATGAGCAGTACTCCTGGCATAATGGGATTATCTGGGAAATGTCCCAAGAATTGCATCTCGTTAGCTGTAATATTTTTGATACCAATAGCCCATTTCATAGGTTCTAGGTCCAAAATCCTGTCTACTAGCAGCATCGGATAACGGTGCGGCAATATTTTTTTAATCTCATTAATATCCAATTGAATCGTCATTGTTGCTCCCCCTTCAGCCTATAAGCTTGAATTTGTTTACTTAAATTAGAATTAAAAGCGTGTCCTGACTTCATAGCGATAATATGTGCTTTGATTGAGCCTAGCAAATACAAATCGCCTATGACGTCTAATATTTTGTGTCGGATTAACTCATCTGCAAAGCGCGGCACCGATAAAATTTTGTCTTGTCCGAAGACAACTACATTCTCCAGAGTACCGCCTAGTCCTAGCCCATGCTTTTGCATATAGGCTATTTCTTCTTCAAAAGCTACGGTTCTAGCTGGTGCTATCTCTTGCAAAACTTCATCCTTGTCCAAATCAATATCAAAATATTGCGTGCCCAATAACGGATGTGGATTAATAGATGTAAAAGAAATTCTATAACCGTCGTAGGGCAAGGCTATAAGGTAAATGTCGTCTTTATACACGCTAAAGCTACGGTCTAGAGCATAGACCCTGCGCTCTGCTGCTTGCTTGGCCAAGCCTGCCTGTTGAATTAAGTCTACATAGACAGCTGCACTGCCATCTGCTACCGGAGGCTCCGGTGAGGACATCTCCACAAGGCAATTATCCACCTGCATCATAGACAAAGCGGCTAGCAAATGTTCTACGGTAAATACTTCTGCTCCATGCTCGCTTAAAGTAGTAGCTCGCACGGTAGAGGTTACTAATTCCGGCAAAGCTCTAATAGTAGGCTGCTCGGGCAAATCTGTTCGTTTGAAGACAATGCCACTATCTTGTGGTGCCGGCACCAAGCGCAAATTAACCGGCTGACCCGAATGTAAGCCAATGCCTGAGTACTCTATGGCCTGAGCCAATGTTTGTTGTTTCATCTTAGTTATCGCTCCGCCCTTTCCCTGTTATCCTGCGATAGGTCGCACGGCCATCCTTCCAGCGGTCATGCACCCAAAACCACATCGCCGGGTCTTGAATAATCTCCTGCTCTGCTATAATTATCAACTCTTCCATTATACCATGAACATCTTTATTTCTGTCACCTGTTTTTGGTGTGTATAGTGGTGGATAAATCTTAGCCGTCAATGTTCCATCCGGGTTATTGTGCATAAAGGTCGGTATAATCGGAGCTTTGTGCATTCTAGAGAGTAATGCCGCTCCCGGTGGCACAACTGATTTTTTGCCAAAAAAGATTAATTTCTCTCCATCTTGACCTGTATCTTGGTCATACAAGACTCCCAATAAATTCTTATCTCTCAGGATACGGTTGATGGCCAGCATACTGTTTTCGCCATGATTATAAACAACCTTTTGCCCCACCATTTCTCTGT
>JAQUUF010000051.1 GCA_028693975.1 Acidaminococcaceae bacterium | reverse complement strand
CATTGCGCTTAACACAAGGCACTTCCACCAAGCCTGCCACCGGGTCACAAACTAATCCCAACATATTCTTGATGACAATGGCAATAGCTGTATCTACCGCTTGGTTAGTTCCACCCAACATATAAACCGCCGCTGCCGCTGCCATTGCCGCTGCACTGCCACACTCGGCCTGACAACCACCCATCGCACCTGACAAAGAAGCGCGTGAAGCAATAACCATACCCACGTTACCAGCCACTACCAAGCCTTTTTGCATATCAATATTAGTCAAAGAATAATGTTTTTTTAACGCAAACATTACTCCTGGCAACACACCACTAGCTCCTGCCGTGGGCGCCGCTACAATCCTGCCCATACAAGCATTCGCTTCTCCTACTGCCAAAGCATAAGTTAGAGCATCTTCTGCCACCGGACCTAACAAATGTTTAAACCCCTTATGATTCAAAGCCTCTCCGAAGCTCTTGGCCGCCCCACCGGTTAACCCACTACGCGACCTGACACCAGTCAAGCCAAACTTAATAGATTCGTCCATGACCATTAGCATTTCCTGCATTTTGGCCATGAGAGCAATGGGCGCTGTTTCTAATTCTTCTGCGTTGGCGTTGAGCATAACCTCGTGGAGAGGTTTATCTGTCTCGTCTGCACGCTTAATTATTGCCGCCAAAGATAATTTATTATTATTCATATTTACCTCACTGCACATTATTAACGAAACGCACAGATACAACATTGTCCAGCGTTTCAATTCTTGTCAAAGCCTCAGTCGGTACTGCTTGGTCACATTCCAAAATCATAGTAGCGCTACCACCCTTATTATCTCTATACACTCTCATCCCGGCGATATTCACTTTGGCCTCCGCTAAGACGCTGCTGACCTTAGCTATAACCCCCGGCCTATCCTTATGAACTACCAGCACAGCCGGCAGCTTGCCACTCAGCTCCACAGGGAAATCATCTATGGCTGACACAACAACCTGTCCTGCTCCTATGGAGGAACCAACAACAACGCATCTTGTCCCCTCCTTGCCAACAAGAGCAAAACGCACAGTATTAGGATGAGCTAATTCACCCAGATTGATGGTAATAAAAGAATAAGCTAACCCTGCTTGCTCAGCATACTTGGAAGCCTCCGGTATTCTTGCGTCATCCGGCATCCAGCCCATCAGACCAGCCAAAAGAGCCATATCCGTGCCATGCCCCTTATAGGTAACAGCAAAAGAACCATGCAGGCCTATCTCCACCTGCACCACCGGCTCACCCAAAATAGCTTTGGCCAAAAGACCTAATCGTACAGCTCCTGCAGTATGAGAACTAGAAGGTCCTATCATTACGGGACCAATAACATCAAGCAAATTCATAACTATACCTCCAAAAAATGCACAATGGCTTATACTGTCTACGCCATTGTGCAGTAATATTAATCAGATATTGGCAAAGTCCTGTGAGCCAAGCCCACACATTGCTCATTAAAATTAAGTACGCCCACGCCCATAAAGACGGCCACACACACATGTTCAGCGTAGCGGGCAATACCTATCTTGCCGCCGACATTAAAGCCCATTGCTTTAATTTTCACTTGGTCCAAAGCTTCCTGTGCTGCTCCGGCTACTGAGCCTGAGCCCACATGATTGTCAGCCACTAAATTCTCCCTCTCGGAAGCAACCACTGCCCTCTCGATAATTTTGGTAATGGATTGCATAAACTCTCCGCCAAAATCTACTGCCGCGGCCTTAATACCGTCTTGCCGCAACATTTCTTTGACCTTCTGTTCCTCTTCACGGTTAGCAGTAATTGCTATACGCAAGGCCGCTCTACCAACTTCTAAACTCACATATTTTTTATCCATTTTATTCTTCCTCTTGTAACACAGGATGTTTAATCGGTGTCTTGTCTACCACATAAACGATTAAGAAAGTAATGACACAGACAACCCATTCAAAATAAATTACATCTTGGAACACATGCACCGCCGGCACAAAACGCCATACCACAATGGCGAGCAAACCCACCAAAGTAGTATAGAAAGCCGCGCTGCGTTTGCAAAGACTCGGTGCAAACATAGTAAACAAAAACACAATGGTCAAAGGTGCTGTCAAGCTAAGTCCTGCTAACATTGTTTTGACAATTCCCACAGCATTAAAAGCGAACCAAAGAGTGATAATGCCACAGCATAACACAGTCAATCTATTAACAAGAACAAATTTCTTATCACTAATCTGAGGGTCAAAGAAACGTTTATAAATATCTTGTGCAAACAGGGTCCCTGCTGCCAATAATATCGTGCAGGCAGTGGAAACATCTGCGGCCCACATAGCAGCCAAGGTAGCTCCTGCTGCCCAAGGATTGAGGCTCATAACTACTTGGGGCAAAGCCATCGTGGCCTTAATACCCGGGAAAGCAACTATGGCAATTAAGCCAAGCAATGCACAGAGGAAGCCTATGGGAAAAATCAACATGGCACCATAGACAAAACCGCGCTTAGCCGTAGCGGCATCTTTGGCTCCACAAGCAATCTGCACCGGTCCCTGCGCCGTAATAGCCTGTGTCACCATAACGGCAAATTGCCCTATAATAAGCGCCAGCGGCAACCCAGCCAAGGGGTTAAGCATATCTATATCCTTAGGCAAATGTGCCACTAACTGATCCATACCACCTATATTACCCAGAGCAGTCCAAGTAGAATAGATTACTCCCACATAAATCAAAATAACACTTAATATATTAGCCAAACCTGAAGACCACAGGCCCCCAATCATGGTAATACCGATAAATACAACCGCACTAGTGAGCATACCGCCCTTGAGCGAAAAAATTTCCGGTAACAAAGTGGACAAAATAGCGCCACCGGCCAGATACTGCAAAGAAGTAATAACCAGCATAATAATAACCAAGCCCAAAGCACTAATAACTCTTCCCTTGGTATCATAATAACGCTCAAACAGTTCCGGTATAGTTGTCGCCTTCAAAGAACGATACTTGCCCGCTGCGATAAAAGCCATGGCTAGAGCACCTACGGCCCAGGCCGCATTATACCAACCAGCAGAAATGCCTACGCTTACAGCCCTCTCTGCCACACCTACGGTAGACGCCGCACCTACGGCCAGACCTGTAATATTAACGGCAATGAGTGGTGCCGTCAACTTACGCCCGGCAAACAAATACTCCGCCGAGCCCTTATCGGCTCTTTTCTTAGCATAAAAACTAATTCCAAACAACAAAATAATGTACGCACAAACAATAAATAACTGGACTGACACTACCATCCTACCCTTCTCTACAGATATTAACTTACTTTGTTACTCTCTTCCCTTACTACTCTTGGATTTTCACCTGTTTATTATAACAAGAAACAACCAGAAAAAAAAGAGAAATGCTAAGAATACTTGCCATTACAGTATATTTTGCGGTAAAATAGCCATAGTTGAAGTTTTTTGAAAGGAGGATGGCTACAATGTACAAAATCTATAATAGTACTACAACGGGAATGGATGAGCTGGAATTAGAGGCCTTGAGCAAAGGCTCTTGGATTAATGTTGTAAGCCCCACCTCTGACGAATTAAGCGAAATATCTGCCAAGACCGGCATACAAATGGACTTCTTGACAGCCGCACTGGATGATGAAGAGAAGTCTCGTATTGAGATTGAAGAAGGACAGATGCTGGTGTTGATAGATATTCCTCTTTTGCGTAGCAACAATGATTATGACACCTTGCCTTTAGGCATTATCGTCACAGTAAATTACATCGTCACTGTCTGCTTGGAAGTCAATGCTGTACTAGCTGATTTTGCTGTACAAAACTACAAATTATTTAGTACTTACAAAAAGACTCGCTTCTTGTTCCAGATTCTCTACAAATCTGCCACCTTATACCTCAAATATATTCGTAATATTAATCGTCGTACCGATGAATTAGAACAGCATTTGCGTAAGTCCATGGAAAACGCAGAATTATTCAATTTGTTAGATGTTCAGAAGTCTTTAACCTTCTTCTCTGCTTCCTTGCGCAGTAATTACATTGTGACCGAGAAGCTCTTGCGACTGCGTTCTACCAGTCAGCAGATGCGTCCTCTGCTCAAGATATACGAAGAAGACGAAGACCTGCTAGAGGACGTTATTATTGAGTACAAACAGGCCATTGAGATGGTTGAAATGTATAGCCATATTCTTAACAGTATGATGGAGGTATTTGCTTCCATTATCAATAACAATATGAACTTAGTGATGAAATTCTTAGCTGGCGTTACTATCTTGCTGGCTATTCCTACTGTTTTGTCCGGCCTGTGGGGCATGAATGTCCCCGTCCCCTTTGCCAACGAACCCAATGCCTTTTTCCTAGTGTCCGGTATTGCCATTGTCATTGCCGGCTCTTTCGCCTATTTCCTTTGGCGTAAAAATATGTTTTAGACAAGGAGTATACTATGTCCTGCATTATGGCTGAAGAATTACAAGCCGGCATCATCCTAGGAGATAACAAGAACAAGGAATATGTTTATATGCCAGGAGGCGAGGTAGGTACCGACTCACCTATGTGTACCTTCGAAAAAAACGGGAATAAAACAGATTTGCCACTAGCTGATGCAGTTGAGTTGGCCAAGCGTCTTTCCCTCAAGCCAGTCAAGCACCCCCAACTGGGAAAACATTCTTACTAAGAATCTCTACCAAAGCATTAATTTTAAAACCAGCCTGTGAACATTGCTTCACGGGCTTTTTTAGAAAGGATACTTTGCAATGACTCATAAATTATGGCGTTTATTCTCTACTCTTGTCTGTTTCTGTATGCTCGCTGTCATTTTTTCTTCTGCTGCCCTAGCTCAAAACGGCAGAGTGGTACGTGTCGGCTATTATCTTTATAATGGCTTTCAAGAACACGAGCAAGCAACTGATATCTATTCCGGCTATAGCTATGAATATTTGATGAACCTAGCTCAATACACTGGTTGGACCTATGAATTCGTACCTTGCACATTTACAGATAGTCTGCAAAAATTGGAGACTGGCGAAATAGATCTAGTCAACAATGTTAATCGTACTTCCGAACGCGAGGAACATTTCGCTTTTAGTGCTCTGCCCTCAGGCGAAAACTGTGCTTATCTCATTACCAGACCCAACAACAAGAGTGTTGGTTTTGACGATTTTTCCTCCTTTGGTACCATTAAAATTGGTCTTTCCCAAAAAAGTATCTTTAGTCAACCATTTATTAAGCTCTGCCAAGAGCACAACTGTGCACCTAATATTATCTGGTACAATTCTAACGAAGCGGTGGTGCACGCTTATGAGTCTAATCAAGTAGACGCCATGGTTATCGCGAGCACGAACAAAATGGACTTTCACCTCTTAACCAAATTCTTCCCTCACTCCTACTATATTGCTTTGCCTAAGAACAAACCCGAACTGCTCAAAGAGCTCAATTGTGCTATGGAATCTCTGCGCACCAGCGACCCGTTTTTGAACAGCCGCCTACAGGCCAAGTATTACGGTACTAACACCGAGAACTCTTCCTTCTTAACCAAAGACGAAAGAGCTTATCTAGAAGAAAACCCCATAGCAACGGTAGCCTACACCTCAGACTGGTACCCCTTGAGTTACACCGATGACAAAGGTAAATTTGCTGGTCCTATGCGTTGGCTCTATGACCAGATTTCGCTCAAAACCGGACTGCAATTTGATTTTGTTCCCCTGCAAAAGGGAACAAAATTCATGAATATCACCAAGGATTACTCAGCACAAATCATTAGTGAATTCCCCCATGATTTTAATTGGGCCAATAAATTTGATGTACGCATGACCAAGCCATTCACTTCACCCTATTTGATTACTGTCTCCAAAGATGTCATTAAACCACATGATGTTATTGCCATTGTTTACGGCGATTATCTCAGTGAAGTAGTCAAAAAAATCTATGGCAACCAACATAAATATTTAGTTTGCCCTACTATCAACGACTGTATGGACGCAGTCACCAGTGGCAAGGCAGCCGCTACTGTATTACTGCATTACGAAAGTGCTTATTATAGTCAGCTCTTCAAATACGGCACCTTACAATACAACATTATCAATAACACCGACTATAGCATGAGTATCGCCGTGGCTAATTCGGCAGACACCCGTTTGTTCACCATTATTCAAAAAGGTTTGTTAGGTATCGAGCCCACTGACTTGGCTCACAATTTCAACCCTTTGGTTATCATCAAAGACCAGCAAAATATTTTTATGCTGCTCTACAAGCATCCTTTGATTTCTCTTGGCGTGTTAATTTTTATTCTAGGCACTTTGCTGGTAGCTGGTGTCAGCTTCTTCTACCTCAAACGTATCAGACAAAAAAATCTTACAATTAACAAACAAAATACACTCTTGGCCGAAGCCGTTAAAAAAGCCAATTCTGCCAACCATGCCAAGAGTGCCTTTCTCTCCCGCATGAGCCATGATATGCGTACTCCTCTTAACGGTATTATCAATTATGCCGACTTTATCCAAGAAGCAACCGACTTATCCGAGGCCAAATCCCTCAGTCGCAAAATCAAAGCGGCGGGTAATTACCTAGCTGCTTTGGTTAATGATGTATTAGGCGTAAGCCGCATAGAAGCTGGCAAAGTAGTTATCCATAAGGCACCTTGCAGCTATGCTGACTTCACTACAGAATTGCACAATGTGCTAGACCCTAAGGCTGCCGAAAAAGGTGTGCACCTCATTTTTCTTTCTTCCGGCCGCACTAACGATGTCTTGCTCTTAGACCATATGCGTCTACAACAGATTTTTATCAATTTATTAAATAATGCTATTAAATTCACGCCTACCGGTGGTGCAGTTACTCTGCGAACTGAGCTCAAGCCACTCCAAGGTAACCACTTACTCTTACATACCATCATCACTGATACCGGCATCGGCATGAGCCCTGAATTCGTACAAAACGGACTATTCAAAGCTTTTTCTCAGGAGCATCCGGGAGAAGATACCGAAGAAACAGGCACAGGATTGGGACTTAATATTGTGCAACAGCTTGTTACTCTCATGGGTGGTAAAATTAACTGTACCAGCAAGCTAGGCGACGGTACGACATTTGACTTCACCATACCTACAGAGTTAGTTGATCCTACCACTGTTACGACCTCCCCCGCCCCCGACACTAACGGGGTCAGTCTCACGGGCAAGCGTATTCTCTTATGCGAAGATCACCCGATGAATCAAGAAATCATCAAGCGCTTGCTAGAACATGAAGGCTGCCAAGTTACCGTGGCAGGCAACGGACAGCTAGGAGTTGAAGCCGTTAAGCAAAGCGCAACCACACCCTTCGACCTCATTTTAATGGATATTAGAATGCCCATTATGAATGGCATTGCAGCTACTCAAGCTATCCGTGCCCTACCAAATAGTTATGCCCAGACTGTTCCTATTGTGGCTATCACCGCCAACTCTTTCCCCGAAGACATTAATCAATGTCTAGCCGCAGGAATGAATGCTCACTTAAGTAAACCCATTGATGCCCACAAGATGTATACTTTATTAATTTCACTATTGCACAAGTAAGATAAACAAAAGTGGACTTGTCAAGAAAAGTGCAGTCAACAAACTCGAAATATTTTAAACTAAGCAGCTACAACATTTGTTAACTCACATAATGCCCTATAGGCAGCTGGTGGTAGAGCATCTGGATTGGTAGTGTAA